>CALFNI010000646.1 GCA_937902695.1 uncultured Rhodanobacteraceae bacterium | reverse complement strand
GCGCGTGACCTTGGTCGGATCGAGAATGCCGAGCTCGACCATGTCGCCGTACTCGCCGGTCGCGGCGTTGTAGCCGAAGTTGCCCTTGCCGTCGGCGACCTTGTTGAGGATCACGGACGGCTCTTCGCCGGCGTTGGCGACGATTTCGCGCAGCGGCGCTTCCATCGCGCGCTTGGCGATCTGGATGCCGTGGTTCTGGTCTTCGTTGTCGCCCTTGAGCTTGGCGAGACCGGCCAGCGAGCGGATCAGCGCGACGCCGCCGCCCGGGACCACGCCTTCCTCGACGGCCGCACGCGTGGCGTGCAGTGCGTCTTCGACGCGCGCCTTCTTTTCCTTCATCTCGACTTCGGTCGCCGCGCCGACCTTGATGACGGCAACGCCGCCGGCGAGCTTGGCGACGCGCTCCTGCAGCTTCTCGCGATCGTAGTCGGAGCTGGTCTCCTCGATCTGCGCCTTGATCTGCTTGATGCGCGACTGGATGTTCGCAGCCTCGCCGGCGCCGTCGATCAGCGTCGTGTTCTCCTTCGAGATCACGACCTTCTTGGCCTTGCCGAGATCCTTCAGCGTGGCCTTCTCGAGCTGGAGGCCAACTTCCTCGGAGATGACCTGGCCCGCGGTCAGAATCGCCATGTCCTCGAGCATCGCCTTGCGACGGTCACCGAAGCCCGGCGCCTTGACGGCCGCAACCTTGACGATGCCGCGGATCGTGTTGACGACGAGCGTCGCGAGCGCTTCACCCTCGACTTCCTCGGCGACGATCAGGAGCGGCTTGCCGGCCTTGGCGACGCCTTCGAGCACGGGGAGCAGCTCGCGCACGTTCGAGATCTTCTTGTCGTACAGGAGAATGTACGGATCCTCGAGCTCGACCTGCTGGCTCTGCTGGTTGTTGATGAAGTACGGCGAGAGGTAGCCGCGATCGAACTGCATGCCCTCGACGGTATCGAGCTGGTTGTCCAGGCCCGAGCCTTCCTCGACGGTGATCACGCCTTCCTTGCCGACCTTGTCCATCGCCTCGGCGATGAGCTTGCCGATCGCGTCGTCGCCGTTCGCGGAGATCGCGCCGACCTGGGCGATCGACTTCGAATCAGCCGACGGCTTGGAGAGCTTCTTCAGCTCTTCGACGGCCGCGGTGACGGCCTTGTCGATGCCGCGCTTGAGATCCATCGGATTCATGCCCGCGGCGACGGCTTTCATGCCTTCGCGGATCAGCGCCTGGGCGAGGACCGTCGCGGTCGTCGTGCCGTCACCGGCGACGTCGGACGTCTTCGAGGCGACTTCCTTGACCATCTGCGCGCCCATGTTCTCGAACTTGTCGGCGAGCTCGATCTCCTTGGCGACGGACACGCCGTCCTTGGTGATCGTCGGCGCGCCGAAGCTCTTCTCGAGCACGACGTTGCGGCCTTTCGGGCCGAGCGTCGCCTTCACGGCGTTGGCGAGCGTGTTGACGCCGCGCAGCATGCGCGTGCGCGCGTCTTCGGAAAAACGGATTTCTTTGGCAGCCATTGGGTGTATGTCCTTCGAAAGCGGTTGGGGTGTGGCGAACGAGGCGGCGCGATGCGCCCGCTTACTCGATGACCGCCAGCAGATCTTCTTCGCGCATGACCAGGAGCTCCTGGCCATCGACCTTCACTTCGGTGCCGCTGTACTTGCCGAACAGCACCTTGTCGCCTTTCTTGACGGCGATCGGACGGACCTTGCCGTCCTCGAGGATCTTGCCGTTGCCGGCGGCGATGACTTCGCCGCGAACGGGCTTCTCGGCAGCGGAATCGGGAATCACGATGCCGCCGGCGGAGATCTTTTCCTCCTCCAGGCGCTTGATGATCACGCGGTCGTGCAGTGGGCGTAGTGCCATGTCTTGAGTCCTCGAAACGGATGGTTGGAAACGATTGATTAAAAAAGGAAATTCCCGCGCTGCTAGCACTCGTCGGGAATGAGTGCCAATTTTAGCGGCGAAATGTTTCCGTTGGAAGCGACGAGAGGCAAGTTGGCCTCGCAGGCCCCTTTTCAAGACAGGGGACGGCAGTCGACCGAGCCGCCGCACCCGCTAAACTTCGGGTTTCCCCGGAGCCGCCGTGACCGCCCGCATCGTCCTTTGCACGTGTCCCGACGCGCCGACCGCACTGCGCCTCGCGCACACGCTCGTCGACGAGCGTCTCGCCGCGTGCGTGAACACGATCGGCGGCGTCGCCTCGACATACCGCTGGAACGGCGAGGTGCACGTCGACGACGAGGTGCTGCTGGTGATCAAGACGATGGCCGACCGCTTCGAGGCGATGCAATCGCGGCTGGTCGCGCTGCATCCGTACGACGTGCCGGAGGTCCTCGCGATCGAGCCGGCCGGCGGCGCGGCGCCGTATCTGGCGTGGCTCGAGCGGGAAACGCGCCCTGAGTGAACCCGCGTGCGAGCGTTGCGGTCTAGATGCGGTCCTTGGGGAAGTCGTTTTCGTGAGTGCCTTTTCGTGAAGCCGGAGTCTTCGATGCTGCGTTCGTGGTTGCGCGCCGTTTTCGTTCTGATTGCCGCCTGCGGCGTGCTGCCGCTCGCGCATGCGCAGACCGAGGACGATCTCCTGCCGGTGGAGCAGGCATTCAAGCTGACCGCGAAGATCGCCGAGCCGGGCACGATCGCGCTGCATTGGGACATCGCGCCCGACTATTACCTCTATCGCGCGCGCATCAAGGCGAAGACCTCGCAATCGGGGCTGACGCTCGGCGATCTCGCGCTGCCCGACGGCACCAAGAAGCACGACGAGTTTCTCGGCGACGTCGAGGTCTATCACAAGGCGATCGACGCGACGCTGCCGTACACGCTGGCCGATGCCGCCGCAAAGGCCGTCGCCGTGACGATCACGGTGCAGGGCTGCCACGAAGTCGATCCGAAGATCTGCTATCCGCCGCATCCGACGCCGGTGACGCTCGACGTGCCTGCCGGCGCCGCAGCTGCCGCGGCGTCGCCCGCCGAGTCGGCGGCGCCGCTGTCGCTCGCATCGAAGCTCGGCGTCACCGAGGACACCGAGCCGCTGCCGCCCGAGCAGGCGTTCGTCTTCGAAGCGATCGCCGCAAGCCCGACCGGCATCCTCGCGCGCTGGACGATGCCGAAGGGCTACTACCTCTACCGCGACAAGAGCTCGGTGACGCTCGTCGACGGCGACGGCATCACGCTCGGCGCGCCGCAATGGCCGCAGGGCGTCGATCACACCGACGAGCACTTCGGCACGGTGCAGGTGTACTTCGATCAGGTCGAGCTGCCGATTCCGGTCAGGCGCGATAAAAGCGCCGCCCAGACGATAAAGGTCGAAGGCGAATATCAGGGCTGCCAGGACAACGGCATCTGCTATCCGGTGATGACGAAGACGGTCGCGGTGGAAATGCCGGCTGCGAGCGACGCGGATCTCGCGACGGCCAAGGCTTCGTTCGTGCCGCCGGCGGCGACCGTGTCGACTGCGAATGCGGCAGGCGATCAGTCCGAAGAGCAGGTGCTCGCCGCGAATCTGTCGTCGAACCGCTGGCTCGCCCTGCTGAGCTTCTTCGGATTCGGTCTCCTGCTGGCGTTCACGCCGTGCGTGTTCCCGATGATCCCGATCCTCTCCGGCATCATCGCGGGTTCCGGCGAGAACATCTCGACGCGGCGCGCGTTCGTGCTGTCGATCGTCTACGTGCTCGCAACCTGCATCGTGTTCACGATCGCCGGTGTCGTCGCGGGCCTCGCCGGCGCGAACCTGCAGGCCGCGTTCCAGAAGCCGTGGATCCTCTGGAGCTTCGCGATCCTGTTCGTGCTGCTCTCGCTCAGCATGTTCGGCTTCTACGAACTGCAGCTGCCGTCGAGCTGGCAGTCGAAGATCGCCGACATCAGCAACAAGCAGCAGGGCGGCTCGCTGATCGGCGTCGCGATCATGGGCCTGCTGTCGGCGCTCATCGTCGGACCGTGCGTCGCGCCGCCGCTCGCCGCCGCCGTGCTCTACATCAGCCAGACGCGCGATCCGGTGTTCGGCGGTCTCGCGCTGTTCGTGCTGAGCCTCGGCATGGGCGCGCCGCTCGTCGTGTTCGGCACCGCCGCCGGACGGATGCTGCCGCGCGCCGGCGCATGGATGGATGCGGTCAAGGCCGTGTTCGGCGTGCTGTTCCTCGGCCTTGCGATCTGGATGCTCGCGCGCGTCGTCGATGCGTTCTGGATCATGCTGATGAGCGGCGCGCTCGCGATCGCGTCGGCCGTCTATCTCGGCGCGCTCGAGCGTCTGCCAGAAGGCGCGTCGGGCTGGCGGCGTCTGTGGAAAGCGCTCGGCATCGTGCTGCTCGTCGCCGGCGCCGCGGAGATCCTCGGCGCGGCGGCCGGCGGGCGTGATGTCACGCAACCGCTCGCGGGCATCGTCGCACGCGGCGGCCAAGGGGAAAGCAGCGCGCTCGCGTTCCGCACGATCAAGTCGGTCGACGATCTCGACCGCGCGCTCGCCGACGCAAGCGCCGCGAAACAACCCGTCATCCTCGACTTCTACGCGGACTGGTGCGTCAGCTGCAAGGAGATGGAGAAGTTCACGTTCTCGGAGCCGGCCGTGCAGAAGGCGCTCGCCGGTTTCGTCCTGCTGAAGGCCGATGTCACCGCCAACGACGACGCCGACCAGGCCCTGCTGAAGCGCTTCGGATTGTTCGGCCCGCCCGCGACGATCTTCTTCGGCGACGGCACCGAGCACCGCGCGCTGCGGCTGATCGGCTTCGAGAAGGCCGACGACTTCATCGCGCGCGCAGGCAAGGCGCGCGGCTGAGATGTTCAACCGCACCAATGCGCTGATCCTTCTCGTGGCGATCGCCGGCGCGATCGGCGGCTTCCTCGCCGGCGGCTGGCTGAAGCCGCTGCCGTCGCCTGCGCACGCGATTCCGCACATGCTCAAGATCGGCGACGCGGTGCCGCCGGTGCAGCGGCCCGACATCGACGGCACGCCGCGCGCGCTCGCCGAATGGCGCGGCAAGCTCGTACTCGTGAACTTCTGGGCGAGCTGGTGCGGGCCCTGTCGCGAGGAAATGCCGCTGCTCGACAAGACGCAGCAGCGCCTCGCGGCGAAAGGGTTCCAGATCGTCGGCATCGCGTCGGACAGCGTCGCCTCGACGCGCAGCTTCCTCGACGCGGTTCCCGTGCACTATCCGATCCTGATCGACGATCCCGCCAGGGGCGAAGGCCTTTCCGAGACGTTCGGAAACGATCGCGACGTCCTGCCGTATTCGGTCCTGATCGGCGCCGACGGCCGCATCCTGGCGCGCCGGGCCGGCAACTTCACCGAAGCGAAGCTCGACGCCTGGCTCGCACCGTATTTGTGACGGCTTCATCGCGGAATCTCGCTGATCTACGCTCAAACGTCGCCGAACTGGACAGATCGGACCGACTCGGCGAGACTAGCCGCCCTTTTTGGCGAGGGTTGCGTCTTGGCCCGGCTGCTCGTACTTCACGGACCCAATCTGAACCT
>CALFNI010000645.1 GCA_937902695.1 uncultured Rhodanobacteraceae bacterium | reverse complement strand
CGCTGCGCGGCTCGATGTCGGCGATGCGCGTGCGCACCAGTCCCGCGAGCTCGGCGGCGAACGCGTTGTAAGGATGGCCGGACACGTAGAAGCCGAGCGCGGTCTTTTCGTGCGCCAGGCGCTCGGTCTCGGTCCAGTCCGCGATCGCCGGCAGCGACGGCATCGCGTCGGCGACGCCTTCGCCGAACAGCGAGTTCTGCGCCGCATGCGCCTGCGCGCGCTCGGCCTCGGCAAGCGTGACGCCCACCGCCGCCAGCAGCGCCGCCCGCCGCGGCTCGATGGCGTCGAACGCGCCGCCCTTGATCAGCGCCTCGACCGCGCGGCGGTTGACGATGCGCTTGTCGATGCGGCGGCAGAAATCGGCGAGATCGCGGAACGGTCCGTCGCTGACGCGCGCGGCGACGATCGCCTCGACCGCGTGGGCGCCGGTGCCCTTGATGCCTCCCAGCCCGTAGCGGACGCGCTTTTCGTCGACCGGCTCGAAGCGATACGCGGACGCGTTGACGTCGGGCGGCAACACCTCCAGTCCCTGGTCGATGGCGTCGGCATAAAGCGCGCGCACCTTGTCGGTGTCGTCCATCACCAGCGAAAGGTTGGCGGCCATAAACGCCGCCGCGTGATGCGCCTTGAAATAGGCGGTCTGGTAGGCGATCAGCGCATACGCGGCCGCGTGCGACTTGTTGAAGCCGTAGTCGGCGAACTCCTCCATCTGGTCGTAGAGCTGCTGCGCGCGTCCGGTCGCGACGCCGTTCTTCTCGGCGCCCGCGACGAAGATGCTGCGATGCCTCGCCATCTCCTCTTTCTTCTTCTTGCCCATCGCGCGCCGCAGCAGGTCGGCCGCGCCGAGCGTGTAGCCGCCGATCGACTGCGCGATCTGCATCACCTGCTCCTGGTACACCATCACGCCGTGCGTGGGCGCGAGGATCGGCTCGAGCCGCGCGTCGACGTAGTCGAAGCGGCGCCGTCCCATCTTGCGCTCGATGTACTCGGGAATGAGCTTCATCGGCCCCGGCCGATACAGCGCGACCAGCGCGATGATGTCCTCGAAGCGCGCCGGCGGCGCGCGCAGCAGCAGGTCGCGCATGCCGCGCGATTCGAACTGGAACACCGCGCTCGTGTTGGCGGTGCGAAAGATGTCGTAGGCCCGCTTGTCGTCCAGCGGCAGCGATTCGAGGCGGACGTCGTTGCCCGGATCGAGCTTGCGGACGTAGCGCATCGTCCAGTCGAGGATCGTCAGCGTGGTCAGGCCGAGGAAGTCGAACTTGACCAGTCCCGCCGCCTCGACATCGTCCTTGTCGAACTGCGACACCAGCGCCTCGGCGCCCGGCTGCACGAACAGCGGGCAGAAATCGGTGAGCTTGCCCGGCACGATCAGCACGCCCCCCGCGTGCATGCCGACGTTGCGCGGCAGCCCCTCGAGCTCCTCGGCGAGCGACAGCAGCTCGCGCACTTCCTCCTCGGCGGCTTCGCGCGATTCGAGCATCGGCTCGGCTTCGCGCGCATAGATGACATTGGCTTCGCGATCGGCGCCGGGACGCTTCAACGTGATCGCGCGGCCGGGCTGGAACGGAATCAGCTTGGCGATGCCGTCGACGAACGAATAGGGCAGGTCGAGCACGCGGCCGACGTCGCGCACCGCCGCCTTGGCCGCGAGCGTGCCGAACGTGGCGATCTGCGAAACGGAATCGGCGCCGTACTTCTGCTTGACGTAGTCGATGACGCGTTCGCGGTTGTCCTGGCAGAAGTCGATGTCGAAGTCCGGCATCGACACGCGCTCCGGATTCAGGAAGCGCTCGAACAGCAGGTTGTACTGCAGCGGATCGAGGTCGGTGATCTTCAGCGCGTAGGCCACCAGCGAGCCGGCGC
>CALFNI010000644.1 GCA_937902695.1 uncultured Rhodanobacteraceae bacterium | reverse complement strand
GCATCCATTCTCGTCGGGGAGCCGGGGAAAAAGCAAAATGGATGCCCGCTTTCGCGGCCATGACGACGCTCTTACTCCAGAATGTCGGGCCAGAGGTCGCGCCAGGCCGGATTCGACCCTTCGATCAGCGCGAGCTTCCATGCACGGTTCCACTTCTTGAGCTGGGTTTCACGCCGGAAGGCCGAAGGAAAATCAGCATGAAGTTCGAACCAGACCAGTCGATTGAGGCCGTATTTCTTCGTGAACCCATCGCATAGCCCTTCGCGGTGCTCGTGCACGCGTTCCTTCAGCCATCCCGTGACACCGACATAAAGGGTGCCGCGTTCGCGATTCGCCACAATGTAGACGGCAGGCTGCCTCGTAGGCATGTCGCCATCACATCACCGGCGTCAGGCCCGCGAAAGCGGGAATCCATTTTGTCGGGCGTACGAAAAAGGCGAACATGGATGCCCGCTTTCGCGGGCATGACGAAAGCTGAGACGGCTCAATCGTCGCGAGCTCGCCGCGCCGCGCAGTGCGCAGCGCGCAACGCTTCGAGCTTCTCGCGAAACCGACCATCACATCACCGACGTCATTCCCGCGAAAGCGGGAATCCATTTGCTGGGCGTGCGAAAAAGACCAACATGGATGCCCGCTTTCGCGGGCATGACGAAAGGCTGAGACGGCTCAATCGTCGCGAGCTCGCCGCGCCGCGCAGCGCAGTGCGCGGCGCGCAACGCTTCGAGCTTCTCGCGAAACCGCCCATCACATCACCGACGTCATTCGCGAAAGCGGGAATGCATTTTGCTGGGCGCACGAAAAAACCAACATGGATGCCGCTTTCGCGGGCATGACGAAAGATTAAGACGGCTCACCCCTCGCGAGTTCGCTTCGTCGCCCGCCGCGCGCCGCGCGCCGCGCGCAACGCTTCGAGCTTCTCGCGAAACTGCCCTTCGAGCCCGCGATCGGTCGGCTCGTAGAACGCGCGGCCGGCGAGCCGATCCGGCAGGCACTGCTGATCGAGCGCGACGCCGCCCTCGGCGTCGTGATCGTACTGATAGCCCTTGCCGTAGCCGAGCCCTTTCATCAGCTTGGTCGGCGCGTTGCGAAGATGCATCGGCACGTCGAGCGTGCCCGTCTCGCGTACGATGTCCTTCACCTGGTTGAACGCCGTGTACGCCGCGTTGCTCTTCGGCGCGACCGAGAGGTAGATCGCGAGCTCGGCCAGGCCAAGCTCGCCTTCGGGGCTGCCGAGGCGGTCGAACGTATCCCAGGCATCGAGCGCCATGCGCCACGCGCGCGGATCGGCGAGACCGATGTCCTCGACCGCCATGCGCGCCATGCGCCGCGCGAGGTAGAGCGGATCGACGCCGCCGTCGAGCATGCGCGTCAGCCAGTAGAGCGCGGCGTCGGGATCGGACGAGCGCACGGATTTGTGCAGCGCCGAGATCTGGTCGTAGAACTGCTCGCCGCCCTTGTCGAAGCGGCGCGTGCGATCGGCCAGCACCTGCGCGAGCGTCGCTTCGTCGACGCGCCCGTCGACGGCGATCTCGGACGCGATCTCGAGGAACGTCAGCGCGCGCCGCACGTCGCCGTCTGCGGCCCTGGCCATCGTCGCGACCGCGTCGTCGTCGATGACGACGCCGCGACCGCCGAGCCCGCGTTCGGTATCGTTCAACGCGCGCCTGAGCGCGGACGCGATCGCATCGGCCGACACCGCATCCATCACGTGTACGCGGCAGCGGGACAGCAGCGCCGAGTTGAGCTCGAACGAAGGGTTCTCGGTCGTCGCGCCGACGAACACTATCACGCCCTTCTCGATGTGCGGCAGGAACGCGTCCTGCTGCACCTTGTTGAAGCGGTGCACCTCGTCCACGAACAGGACCGTGCGGATGCCCTGCGCGAAATCGGTCGCGGCGTCGGCGAGCACGACGCGCACTTCAGGCAGGCCCATCAGCACGGCCGAGATCGCGCGAAACTTCGCGTCGGCATACTTCGCGAGCAGCAGAGCCAGCGTCGTCTTGCCGCAGCCCGGCGGTCCCCAGAGGATCATCGAATGCACGTGGCCCGCCTCGATCGCGCGGCGCAGCGGCGTGTTCGCGCCGACCAGCCGATCCTGGCCGACGATCTCGTCGAGCGTGCGCGGGCGCATGCGCTCGGCGAGCGGCTTCAGTCCTTCGGGCTCGGCAAACAGCGAGGTTTCTGGCGGGCTCGGCTTGCGGCGTGGCATCGGTGCATCATATGCCAGCGCCTCGTTCCGGAGCTCGAATGCGCGACATCGACTATCGGCTGGCGACCGGCGACGACGCCGCGGCGATCGCGACGGTCTACGCGCCGTACGTGCGCGACACGATCATTTCGTTCGAGACCGAAGCGCCGGACGCGGCCGAGATGTCGGCGCGCATCGAGCGCGTCGGTGCCCGGCATCCGTGGCTGACCGCGCGGTCCGGCGGCCGCGTCGTCGGTTATGCGTATGCGTGCGAGAACCGCTCCCGGCTCGCGTATCGATGGAGCGTCGATGCGGCCGTCTATCTCGATGCATCGGCGCAGCGCAAGGGGATCGGCAGCGCGCTGTATGGGAGGCTGTTCGCCCTCTTGCATGCGCAAGGCTACGTCAACGCGTTTGCCGGCATTTCGCTGCCGAACGCGGCGAGCGTCGCGCTGCACGAGGCCATGGGATTCACGCCGATCGGGATCTATCGCAACGTCGGCTACAAGCTCGGCGCGTGGCGCGACGTCGGCTGGTGGCAGCTCGCGCTCTCTGAGCCGCCGCGCCGGCCGGGCGAGCCGATCAGGATCGGTGCGCTCGACGACGCCGTCGTCGCGTCGATCCTCGCCGGGCGCGCAACCGCTCAGTCCTTGACCGGATAGATCTCGGCGCCGGGATCCGTATTGCCGATCACGTCGACGCCTTTGGGCGGCGTGAACTTGAACGTGTCGGCCGGAACCGACGGATTGCGCTTCCAGTGCTCGAAGCGCATCTCGGTCGTGTTGCCGAGCTGATCCTTGAAGATCATGCGATCGAGCGTCGTCGCGGAAAGGCCGAGCTCGGCGTACTCGAACTCCGGTTCCTTGGCTTTCGGGACGAGCTTGAGCCACGCCAGGCCGTCGCGCTCGCCCGATTCGCTCGCCGTGAATTGCGCATCGAGCTCGCCGAGGTTGGTGAGGACGGTCAGCGGGCTGTGCGCTTCCTCGCCGCTCTGGCTGCGCACGCTGACCTGCGCAAGGTCGTGATCGTAGACCCACACGCGCTGGCCGTCGGCGACGATCGTCTGCTCGTACGGCTGCTTGGTCTCCCAGCGGAACTGGCGCGGCGCCTGCAACGCGAGCGTGCCGTGCGAGACGTCGCCTTTCTCGCCGTTGGCGTCGGTGACGGTCTGGCTGAAGTCGGCGGTGACGGATTTGAGGTCTTTCGAGAAGACTTCCATGCGCGAGCGCGCGGTATCCGCGGCGGCGACATGCGCAACCAAGGACACAGCCGCGGCGAGAACGATGGATTTGAACGATGCGTGCATGGAGTGCGTGAAGGGCCGAGCGAGACGCGCATTATCCAACGCGCACCTGACGTTCAGCGCAACGGCGCGCGCTTTTCGCCTCCCGCGCGCTTTTCCCCCTCTCCCGCAAGCGGGAGAGGGGGAAAAAGCGAGG
>CALFNI010000643.1 GCA_937902695.1 uncultured Rhodanobacteraceae bacterium | reverse complement strand
GACGATCTCGTGCGAGAGCGCCTTGCACATGTCGTAGACGGTCAGCGCCGCGACGGTCGCGCCGGTCAGCGCCTCCATCTCGACGCCGGTCTTGTGGGTGACGGCGACCGTGCAGCGGATCGCGAGCTCCCTTGCGCCGTCGAAATCGATCTCGAACGTGCAGCGCTCGATCGCAAGCGGGTGGCAGAACGGAATCAGCTCGTGCGTGCGCTTGACCGCCATCGTGCCGGCGATGATCGCGGTATCGACGATCGGACCCTTGGCCGAACGGAGCCCCTGCGCCCGCAACGTCTTCGCGACACCGGCCGGAAACCGCACGCGCGCCTGCGCGGTTGCCTCGCGCGGCGTCGGCGTCTTCGCGCCGACATCGACCATGCGCGGCCGGCCGGAGGGATCGACGTGCGAGAGCTTCTTCGCCATCGTCAGCCGCCGATCTCGTACATCTCGACGCGGCTGCGTTCCGATGCGCGCATTTCGCTGCGCTCTTCGCTGTAGCGATCGTCGCGCGAGGCCCATACTGCGCCGATGAGGCCGGCGAGGTCCTCGTCGCTCGCGCCGGCGCGCATCGGTCCGCGCAGGTCGTGGCCCGAGCGCGCGAAGAGGCACGTATAGAGACGCCCGTCGGCCGAAAGCCGCGCGCGCGAGCAGTCGCCGCAGAACGGCTCGGTGACCGAGCTGATGAATCCGATCTCGCCGGCGCCGTCGGCGAACGCGTAGCGCTGCGCGACTTCGCCGCCGTAGTTCGCTTCGAGCGCGACCACCGGCCAGCGCGCGCCGATCCGCTCGCGCAATTCGGCGCTCGGCACGACGAGCTCGCGCTGCCAGTCGTTGCAGGTGCCGACATCCATGTATTCGATGAAGCGCACGATGTGGCGCGTGCCGCGGAAATGCCCGACGAGATCGAGCACCTGGCCGTCGTTGACGCCGCGCATGACGACCGTGTTGATCTTCAGCGACGCGAAGCCGGCGCGCTCGGCCGCGGCGACCGATTCCAGCACGGCATGGACGTCGCCGCGGCCACCCGACATGACCGCGAACGTCTTCGGATCGAGCGTGTCGAGGCTGAGCGTGATGCGCTGCAGGCCCGCGGCGCGCAGCGCGTCGACCTTTCCGGCGAGGAGGCTTCCGTTCGTCGTCATCGCGATGTCGACGTCGCCCGAGATCGCGGCAAGCTGGCGTACGAGCTCGGGCAGGTCCCGTCGCAGCAGCGGCTCGCCGCCGGTCAGGCGCAGCTTGCGCACGCCGAGGCCGACAAAGATGCGCGCGAGCCGCTCGATCTCCTCGAAGCGCAGCCGCTCGGCCTTGCTGAGGAATGCATGGTCGCGCGGATACTGATCTTCCGGCATGCAGTACGGACAGCGGAAATTGCAGCGGTCGACGACCGAGATGCGTAGATCAGTCAGCGCGCGGCCGCGCACGTCGAGCGGCGCGGTCTTCAGCACGAGCGGGATCGAACGGCCCATCACCCGGCCGCCTCGCGCGCGGGCTCGAGCGTGCGCGGCGCCGCGAGCGCGACGCCTTCGCCCTGGCGCGCTACGCGATAGCCTAGGCCGATCAGCGCATCGCCGTCGGCATCGGATCCGTAGTGGTACAGCACGAGCCGATCGCGGAGCGCCCGCGGATATTCGCGCTCGAGATCGTCGACGCCGGTGTGCGACGGGTTGCCGGCGAGCGCGCAATCGTGCGCGACGAGCTCGCCGTGCGCTGCGTAGCGCGCGAGCATCTCGGGGATCGGCCGCGTATCGCCGGTCCAGACGACGCTCGACTCGAGCGAAAGGCCGAACGACGTGTCCGGCGCATGATGGCGCGTCGCGAACACGTCGAACCAGACGCCCTCGTGCCAGAACCCGCGCGAGACCGGCACGAGCGTGAACGCATCCCAGAAATTCGCGCCGCCTTCGGCGAGCACGTCGGGATAGTCGGCGATGCGCGCCTGCAGGTACGGCACGAGCGCGGCATGCGCATAGATGCGCGTCGCGCCGCGCAGCCTCGCGTCGAAATAGATCCCGTAGAAGAGGCGCTCGAGGCCTGCGACGTGATCCATGTGCGTGTGCGTGATGTAGATCGCGCGCGGCGGCATTCCGTATCGATTGAGATAGGCGCTCAACGCTTCCTGGCCGCAATCGATCATCAGGAACGGCGCGCCGTCGCGCTCGATGACGGCCGAGGCCGAGCCGAGCGCCGGCGCCGCCTGCGCGTTGCCGACGCCGAGGAAGCGGAGCGCCCAGCTCATCGCCCGCTCCCGCGCGCAGCGGCGACGACCGGCGATCTGGCCAGCGTCGCGTGATAAGCGCCGAGCAGCGGATGCCAGAAGCGCGTATCGAAATCGTCGAAGCGCCTGTGCGCGCCGAGCTTGACCAGCGAGCGGCGCAGGCGCGCGAGGTTCGCCTGCTGCCACGACATCGCGGGCTTGCGCAGGCTGCCGCGATCGAAGTCGATCAGCGCGACGTTGTTGCGCGCGTCGAGCAGGATGTTGTGCGCATTGAGATCGGCGTGACATGCGCCCGCCGCGTGGAATCGCGCAAGCGTCGCCCCGACCCGCTCGCCGAGCGGGACATCGAGCGCGCCGCGCGCGAGGCGTTCGGCGAGCGTATCGACCGATGGAATGCGCCGTACGATGAGATCGGCGCGATACGCGAGTCCGTCGCGCACGTAGCGCGCCGCGACCGGCGCCGGCACCGGCAGGCCCGCGGCGGCGAGATGATCGAGCAGCCTGAACTCGCGGAACGAGCGCGTGCGTCGCGCGCCGGTCCACAGATAGCTGTCGGCGCTCGCGCGGGCCGCAAGGCCGCCGCGATGGTAATGGCGCAGCACGCACGCACCGGCCGGCGTCTCGACGAATGCGACGCCGCCGCGCCCGCCGCCGCGCGTCTCGGCGCGGCCTTGCGCGGCCCAGTGCGCCGGATCGAACCAGTCGGCATCGGGACGCGCGGCGCCGCAGGCTGCGGCGTCGTACAGGATCGCGCCGTCTCGGGTCGATTGGACTTGCGCGTCGCTCATGCCTCTGCCAACTTGAATGGCTCGCCCTCAAGATCAGGGCACCCGAGAAGTCTAGCAAGTCCCCGATGGACCGATCCCCGACGAACGCGCCGCCGCCCGCTTCCCTGTGCCTTTTGCGCACCTCGGCCCTCGGCGACGTCACCCACGTCGTGCCGCTCGTCAGGACGCTCCAGGCGCGCTGGCCCGAGACGCGCCTCACCTGGCTCATCGGCCATCTGGAGCACAAGCTCGTCGGCGATATCGGCGGCGTCGAGTTCGTCGTCTTCGACAAGCGCGAGGGCCGTTCGGCGTATCGCGCCGTCCGCGAACAGCTCGGCGGGCGCCGTTTCGACGCGCTCCTGCACATGCAGGTTGCGCTCCGCGCGAATCTCCTGAGCCGCGTCGTCGACGCGCCGCTCCGCATCGGCTACGACCGCGCGCGCTCGAAGGACCTGCACCGCTTCTTCGTGAACTGCCGCATTCCGGCACGAACCGGCGAGCACGTGCTCGATGCGATGGCGAGCTTCATCGAGCCGCTCGGCCTCAAGCAGACCGACGTGCGCTGGGACATCCCGATTCCGGACGAGGCGCGCGCCTTCGCCGCGCGGCACGTTCCCGATGCGACGCCGACGCTGCTGGTGAGCCCGGTGTCGAGCCATCGCAAGCGCAACTGGCGACCCGAGCGTTATGCCGCGGTCATGGATCACGCGGCGCTCAGGCACGGCTGGCACGTCGTGCTCTGCGGCGGCCCGGACACGTTCGAGCGCGAGTTCGGCGATGCCATCCTCGCGAAGATGCACGCGCGGCCGCTCGACCTCATCGGCAAGGACACGCTGAAGCAGCTGCTCGCGCTGCTCGAGCGCGCCGCGCTCGTGCTCTGCCCCGACTCGGGGCCGATGCACATGGCGAACGCGGTCGGCACCCGGGTGCTCGGCCTCCACGCCGCGAGCAATCCGAAGCGCTCGGGGCCGTATTCCGATCTTCGCTGGTGCGTCGACCGCTACGACGCCGCCGCGCGCAAATACCGCAAGAAGCCGGCCGACGCGCTCCCCTGGGGCACCAAGCTCGAATACCGCGACGTGATGGACCTCGTCGAGGTGGACGACGCGATCGAGCGCTTCGAGGCGTTCGCCGAGGCGCGCGGCGCCGGGACGCTCCGGGCTGCGGCGGCACAGTAATCCTTCGGATGCGCCCCGGCCTCCGGCCGGTGCAGACTCGCAGCGCTGCCTGGCCGAGGAGGACCTCCGATGAGAGCACCGATCGCCGCCGCTGTGGTCACCGTCGCCCTGCTGCTCGCGTCCGTCGTTGCGCACGCGGGATCCGGCGTCGCCGACGCAGACGCGGCGAAAGTCGGGCACTGCACGTTCCTCAAGGACATCGAAGGCCGCTCGGTGTTCGGCGAGCGGCTCAAGGATCCGGCCGTCAGGAAGGCCAGGGAAGACGCACGCGGCCAGGCCGAGAAGGCCGGCGCGACGGACATCGTCTGGGGCAAGGTCTCGAGCACGGACATCACGACAGTCGCGGCGAAGGCCTACCGCTGCGGCGGCTGAAGGATTCAGGGGGATCATGACGCGGTTCGAATACGCCGGGCGCTGCGTGTTCCGGAGACGGCTTGCGAGCTGGCTTTTCGGTCTCTTGTGCGCGATCGCCTGCACGCACGCGATCGCCGAGGCGACGGTGCCGGCGGCGGCGCCGACGCGCGACGAAGAGCAGTTCGCGCCGGCCAGGGGCGCCGCGCCGATCGTGGTCTGGAATCGCACGCTCATCGAGCTGCAGGCGCCGTTCGGCCATCTGACGCCGGCCGAACGCGCCGCGGCGGCGGAGCAACGGATCGCAGCCGCCCTCGATACGATGCATCCCGACGAGCTCGTATCGACGTGGATCGAGTCCGGCAGCGATGAAGGCGTCCTGATCCGCGCAGGCCCGCTGGTGCTGTTCGGCGTTCTCCCCGCCGACGCCGATGGCACGCGTGCGGGCGCCGAGCGCGCGGGCGAGCACATCGTGGCCGAGCTTAGGTCGATCCTCGCCGACCGCGCCGAATCGCTTCGCGTGCCGAAGCTCCTGAAGGCGATCGGCGTCAGCGCGCTTGCGCTGCTCGTCTTCGCCGCGCTCCTTGCGGCCGTCGCGCGCGTGCACCGGCGCGCGCATCGACGGCTCGAAGAGCTCT
>CALFNI010000642.1 GCA_937902695.1 uncultured Rhodanobacteraceae bacterium | reverse complement strand
CGGTGCCGGTGATCCCCTGCAGGTTGTCGAGCGTCTTCGAGATGCGGTCGATGTTCTCGCGCGAAAGGACCTCGTTGGCGCGCACGAGAAGATCGTTGACGCTCGTCACGATGTCCGAGCCCGAGGCGAGCAGCTTGCCCAGCGCCGATTCCTCGGATGGAATGACCGGCACCGGGTTGCCCGGCGTCGGCTTCAGCGGCGGGCTCGTCGGCGCACCGCCGGAAAGCTGGATGTAGGCGACGCCGGTGACGCCCTGCAGGCCGAGCTTGGCGCGCGTGTCCTCTTTGATCGGCGCGTCGGAATCGACGCGGATGCGCGCGATGACCTTGCGCGGATCGTCCTTGGCGAGCGAAAGCTGCGCGACCTCGCCGATCTTGATGCCGTTGTACTGGACCGTGCCGCCCTTGCCGAGGCCCGTGACGGCCTCGGAGAAGATGATGTCGTAGTACGCGAACTCGCGGTCGATGCTCGACTTCGAAAGCCAGAGCACGAAGCCGAGCGCGAGCGCGAACACGCCGATTGCGAAGGCGCCGATGATGACGTGGTGGGCTCTCGTTTCCATATGCGCTCGTCGTGTCTATGGGCCGGACGGCGGCACGCTTGCGCGCGCCGTCGCCGCATGTTCCGCCGCCCGCCCGCGCGGCCCCTGGAAATAGTCCTGCACCCACGGATCGTCGAAGCGCTCGACCTTGTCGAGCGTATCGGCGATCAGCACGCGCTTTTGCGCGATCACGGCGACGCGATCGCAGATCGTGTACAGCGTATCGAGATCGTGCGTGATCAGGAACACCGTGAGGCCGAGGCTTTCGCGCAGCGTCAGGATCAGCTGATCGAACGCGGCCGCGCCGATCGGATCGAGGCCGGCCGTCGGCTCGTCGAGAAAGAGGATGTCGGGATCGAGCGCGAGCGAGCGCGCCAGCGCCGCGCGCTTGACCATGCCGCCCGAAAGCTCCGACGGATACTTGAGACCGGCCTCGGCCGGAAGGCCCGCGAACGCGATCTTCAGCGCCGCGAGGCGCGCCATCAGTGCCTGCGTCAGATCGTGATGCTCGCGCATCGGCACCATGACGTTCTCGGTCACGGTCAGCGAGGAGAAGAGCGCGCCGTTCTGGAACAGGACGCCGCAGCGCTGCTCGATCGCGATGCGCTCGCGGTCGGAGAGTTTCGTCACGTCCTGGCCGAATACCCTCACGCTGCCGGCCGCGGGGTGGTTGAGGCCGATGATCGACCGCAGCAGCACCGACTTGCCGCTGCCGGAGCCGCCGACCACGCCGAGGATTTCGCCTTTGTAGACGTCGAGATCTAGATTCTCATGCACGACCTGGCTGCCGAACTGGTTGCGCAGGCCGCGGACTTCGATGACCTTCTCGCGGTCAGTCATGGCGTAACCCCGACGTGTCGATTTGCGACGTCATGCCGCCTTGCGACGTCATGCCAACCCGCGACGGCATCGGCCGGCGACTCGTCGACAGGCGACGCATCAGCAGGCGAAGCATCGGCACGAAACTCATACGTCGAGCTCCATGAAGAAGATCGCCGCGAGCGCGTCGATCAGGATCACGACGAAGATCGACTGCACGACGCTCGACGTCGTGTGCTCGCCGACCGATTCGGCGCTGCCTTCCACCTTGAAGCCTTCCAGGCAGCCGATCGCGGCGATCAGGAATGCGAACAGCGGCGCCTTGCTCATGCCGACCCAGAAATGCCGTGCGTGCGCGGTCTCGTGGAAGCGTGTCAGGAACATGCCGGGCGAAATATCGAGCGACCAGACGCAGACCATCGCGCCGCCGAAGATGCCCGCGATCATGGCGATGAAGGTAAGGAGCGGCATCGAGACGAGCAGCGCGAGCGCGCGCGGCAGCACGAGCACCTCGACCGGATCGAGGCCGAGCGTGCGGATCGCATCGATCTCCTCGCGCGCCTTCATCGAGCCGATCTGCGCGGTGAACGCGCTGCCGGAGCGGCCGGCGATCAGGATCGCGGTCAACAGGACGCCGAACTCGCGCAGGAACGAATATCCGACGAGCTCGACCGTGAACACGCTCGCGCCGAAATCGCGCAGCACCGTCGCGCCGAGGAAAGCGACGACGGCGCCGACGAGAAAGCTGAGCAGCGCGACGATCGGCACCGCATCGAGGCCGGTCTGCTCGATATGGAAGAACACCGACGTCGCGCGCCAGCGCCGCGGATTCGGCAGGACCCGCGCGATCGTCGCCAGGATCAAGCCGATGAAGCCGACCAGCGCGACGGCATCGCCCCAGATGTTCTCGATCGCGGCGCCCGTGCGGGCGAGCAGGGCGACGATGCCGCCGTCCTTGGGCGGCGGCTTCGCAACGGCCGTCGCCTGCGCCCTCGCGACCGCATCGACGAGCGCCGCGCGGCCCGGGTCGAGGCCCGTGATCGCTTCGCGCTTGCCGGCGAGGTCGAGCAGGAGCTCGGCGCCGGCGGTGTCGAGACGGCTGACTCCGCTGGCTTCCACGCCGGCCGCGCTGCCGCGCCGCTTCGCATCGTCGATGCGCTTGCCGAGTGCCGGCGCCGAGGCGAGCGTCCAGTCGCCCGCGGCGACTGCGCGTCCGTTCGCATCGAGCGTCAAGGTTCCCGGTGCGGCCATGCGCGAAGGCTAACAGGCCGCGCCCGATCAGGCGAACAGCATGCAGGCGACGCCGGTCAGCGTGCATGTCACGCCCGCGATGCGCCGCGCGTCGAGCCCTTCGTGCAGGAAGACGGCGGCGAGCAGCACGATGAACACCGAGGCGGTTTCGTTCAAGACGGCCGCGACCGATGCCGCGGTATATTTGTAGCCGGCCATCCAGAGCACCATCGAGACGTATTGGCCGAGGAACGCCGCGAGCAGCAGCAGCGGCCAGTCGAGCTTCGCTTTCGCGCGCGCGCCGAGTGCAGGCGCCTCGCGGCGCAGCGCGAAGATCGCGAGCATGCCGCCGACGCCGCCGACGAGTCGCAGCAGCACGATCCAGAACAGCGGCGCGCCTTCGAGCACCCGCTTGATCATCACGATCGCCGAGGCCATCAGGAAAACCGCTGCGACGCCGAGCAGCGCGCCCTTGCGCAGGTCGCCCGGCGAGAGCTTGCGCTGCGGATCGTGGCTCGAAACGACCAGCACGCCGCCGCTGACGAGGACGAAGCCGAGCATCTGCAGCGCGTTCAGCCGCTCGCCGAGCAGCACGAACGACAGCACGATCACGAACGGACTGTAGAAATTGCCGACCACGCCCATGCGTCCCGCGCCGAGCGTGTTGAGCGCCTTGAAATAGAGCGTGTCGGCGAGCGCGATGCCGAGCACGCCGGAGGCG
>CALFNI010000641.1 GCA_937902695.1 uncultured Rhodanobacteraceae bacterium | reverse complement strand
TCGGCATGAAGCTCGAAAGCTGGCCGCCGCCGGGCCTCGTGCACGGCATGCAGCTGGGTTGATAGAAACACGAGGCGTCGGTCGACTCAGTGACCGGCGCCGTCATCCCGGCGAAAGCCGGGGCCCATTTTGATCGTTACTTTTGCGATCGTCCTTGATCGCCACGGCGGCCGATTTGGCTGCGAGAGGATGCGAAAGTATCTTCGTTGAAGTCCGGAAGCGGCCGTCGATGGCCGCGATTTTCAACAACAGCCCGTTCTAAAAAGGGCTGACAATAAGCGGTCAATCCGCGGGAACCCGGCCTTCGCCGGACTTCTCATAACAATCGAGGAAATCGTCATGCGTCACATGAAGTCGGGCCGGAAGCTCAACCGGACCTCAAGCCATCGCGAAGCGATGTTCAAGAACATGGCCGCGTCGCTGTTCAAGCACGAGCTGATCCGCACGACGCTGCCGAAGGCGAAGGAACTGCGTCGCGTCGCCGAGCCGCTCATCACGCTCGCCAAGACCGACGGCGTCGCCAATCGCCGCCTCGCCTTCGCGCGTCTTCGCGACAAGGTTGCGGTCGGCAAGCTTTTCGTCGAGCTGGGCCCGCGCTATCGCGAGCGCAAGGGCGGCTATACGCGCATCCTGAAGTGCGGCTTCCGCGCCGGCGATTCGGCGCCGATGGCCTATATCGAGCTCGTCGACCGTCCGCGCAAGGACGCGTCCGAGCAGGCCGATTGAGCGCCAACGCGCCCAAGGCGTCATCCGATGAGCCCCGGCATGCCCGGGGCTTTTCGTTTCTGCATGCCGCAGCGAGCTCGCTGAAGGCGACGCGCGCCGACGCGGCGATTCTCGGCGCCGTGCTCGGCGCATTGTTCGTCGCGGCGCTGCTCGCGATGCGCCATCGCGGCGTCTATACGGACGAGCTCGATCACTACGCGCAGATCCAGCTGTTCCTGCGCGGCGAGCTCCGCGTCCTCACGTTCTACCTCACGACGATTCCCGGCTACCACGCGATCGTCGCGGCGATTCTCAGGATCGCCGGCGGCGACTCGCTCGACGCCGCGCGGCTCGTCAACGCCGCGTTCTCGCTGATCGCCGTCGCCGGCTTCCACGCGTTGCGCCGCGCGCTCTGGCCCGGCACCGAAACGCTGGCGACCGCGCAGCTCCTCGTGCTGCCGATCCTCGTGCCGTTGTTTTTCCTGGTCTACACCGACGTGCTCGCGCTCGCGCTGCTGGCGTGGGCGGACTTCGCGACGATCTCGTCGCGTCATTGGCTCGCAGCCGCACTGCTCGTCGTGCTCGTTTCGGTGCGCCAGAACGAAATCGTCTGGGCCGGATTCCTGTGCGCGCTCGCCGCGTGGCCGCTCGTGCGCGCGCGAGGCGTGCGCGCGTGGCGCGAAGCGGCGTCGCTCGTGCTGCCCTACTGCGTGCCGGTGGCGGCGTTCCTCGCGTTCTGGGCGTGGAACGGCTCGATCTCGCTCTCGCACCAGCAATCCGCGCTGCATCCCGATGTCAGCCTGCACGCGGGCAACCTCTTCTTCGCGGTGTTCATCGCCGGCCTGCTGCTTCCGTTCCACGCGATCGCCGGACTCGGCGATTTCGCGACGCGCGTGCGCCGCCGCCCATGGCTCGCAGTCGTTCCGCTCGTCGTGTTCGCGGCATTCTGGTGGGGCTTTCGCGCCGACAACCCGTACAACACCGCGTTCCCGAACTACTACGTCCGCAACGGATTCCTGATCGCGCTCGGCGCCGAGCCGCTGGTGCGCGCCGCCGCCGGCGCCGTCGTCGCGCTCGCCGCGTGCGGGCTCGCGTACACGCGCCTCAAGCCGGCAGCCGCCTACTGGCTCTATCCGATCGCCGCGTTCTCGCTCGCCGCCTCGTGGCTCGTCGAGCAGCGCTACGCACTGGTGCCGCTCGTGCTCTGGCTCGCGTTCCGCGAGCACCGCGGCCGCGCGATCGAATGGGCGACCTGGGCACTTTGGCTCGCCCTTGCGGTCTTCGTCTTTCACGGCATCATCGCCCTTCGATTCTTTCTCTAGCCCGCAAGGCTTCACGCCATGAATCCGAATCCGTTTGCCTGGCCCTTCCGCGCGCAATACCTCGCCGGTTTCGTCGTCTGCGCGCTCCTGATGGCCTACGCGATCTACGAGCAGTTCCAGCTCGGCGTCGAGCCCTGCCCGATGTGCATCTTCCAGCGCCTCGCATTCATCGGCATGGGCATCTTCTTCCTGGTCGGCGGCCTGCATGCGCCCGGTGCGAAAGGGCGGCGCGTGTACGCGGTGCTCGTCGCGCTCTGCGCGCTGATCGGCGCCGGTGTCGCGATCAATCACCTGCGCATGCAGCTGACGCCGCACGATCCGATGATGGGCGGCTGCGGCCCCGGCCTCAGCTACCTGCTCGACGCATTCCCGCTCACCGACGCGCTCAGGAAGGCGTTCACCGGTTCGGGCGACTGCGGCGACATCAACTGGATCTTCCTCGGCATCACGATGCCGGGCTGGTGCCTGATCTTTTACATTGCGCTCGGTGCGGGCGCGCTGTGGGCCGGCTTCAGGCGTCGCTCCTAGTTCGTCGTCCCCGCGAAAGCGCGGCCCCAGCGCCTTCGGCCGCCAGAGGGAGGCGCCCAGGTTCCCGCTTTCGCGGGAACGACGGATGTACCTGAGCACCCCAGGAATGCCTGTGGCATCATGGAATGCCTGCCGCAGTGCAGCATCCAGCATGGCGACGAGCAAACCCAAACCCGGCATCGGCGCAGTCCGCGAAGCGAAGGACTGGACGCCCGCCTCGTGGCAATCCCGCCCGCACGAGCAGCAGCCGGTCTATCCCGATGCCGCCGATCTCGCGCGCGCGCTGACGCAGCTGCGCGACCTTCCGCCGCTCGTCACCTCGTGGGAAATCTTCGCGCTCAGG
>CALFNI010000640.1 GCA_937902695.1 uncultured Rhodanobacteraceae bacterium | reverse complement strand
TGACCACCGGCGGCGGCGCCTGGGACAACGCCAAGAAGTACATCGAGGACGGCAATTTCGGCGGCAAGGGTTCCGAGGCGCACAAGGCCGCGGTGACCGGCGACACCGTCGGCGATCCCTACAAGGACACCGCCGGCCCGGCCGTGAACCCGCTGATCAAGATCATCAACATCGTCGCGCTGCTGCTCGTCCCGCTCCTCTGACCGCATCACCCCACCATCCCCCCTCTCCCGCTCCGCGGGAGAGGGCCGGGGTGAGGGCAATCCGGTTCAACGCCGCATACGTGAAAGCCCCGCCCCGCGCGGGGCTTTTTCTTTCGAACCCAACTTCAGTCCCTGGACAACGTCGCAGCCCTCTGCGATAGAGGCCGCTCGTCCCCGCGAGCCTCGAACCCATGATCCGACTCCCGCGCGCCGTCGTCGTCGGCGCCCTCGCCTTTCTCGCCGCCTGCACGTCGGTTGAGAAGAAGCCATCCGTGCCCACCTCGAAAGCCGTGAGCAGCGAAACGACCGTCGACGATCCCTACCTCTGGCTCGAGGACATCCACGGCGAAAAGCCGCTCGAATGGGTGCATGCCGAGAACGCGAAGACCGCGAAGGCCTATGCCGAGACGCCCGAGTTCGAGAAGACGCGCGCGCGCATCCTCGAAGTGCTCGATTCCGAGGCGCGCATTCCGTACGTGCAGAAGCTCGGCGCGCACTACTACAACTTCTGGAAGGACGCTGCGCATCCGCTCGGCATCTGGCGGCGCACGACGCTCGCCGAATACCTGAAACCGCATCCGAAGTGGGAGCCCGTGCTCGATCTCGACGCGCTCTCGAAGACCGAGGGCAAGCGCTGGGTCTGGCGCGGCGCCGACTGCCTCAAACCTGATTACCGGCGCTGCCTCCTCGCGATGTCGCCGGGCGGCGGCGATGCGACCGTCGGTCGCGAGTTCGATCTCGACGCGAAGGCCTTCGTGAAGGACGGCTTCGAGATCGCCGAAGCGAAGAACCAGTTTGGCTGGATCGATCGCGATCGCATCTACGTGATGACCGATTTCGGGCCGGGCTCGATGACGAAATCGAGCTATCCGCGCATCGCGAAGGAGTGGAAGCGCGGCACGCCGCTCGCGGAGGCGACGACGGTGTTCGACGTGAAGGAGGACGACCTCGGTGTCAACGCGTGGCACGATCCGACCAAAGGCTACGAGCGCGATTTCGTCCAGCGCACGATCGACTTCTGGACGAGCGAGACATTCCTGCGCCGCAGCGACGGCACGCTCGCCAAGATCGACGTGCCGCTCGATGCGATCGTCGATCCGCATCGCGAATGGCTGCTGATCCAGCTTCGCACGGACTGGAGCGTCGGCGGCAAGACCTTCAAGGGCGGATCGCTGCTCGCTGCGAAGTTCGACGATTTCATCGGCGGCTCGCGCGATATCGTCACGCTGTTCGAGCCGACCGCCACGGTGTCGCTCGACAAGTATTCATGGACGCGGCACCACCTGCTGCTGAACCTGCTCGACAACGTCGTCTCGCGCCAGGAAGTGCTGACACCGGGCGCTGGCGGTGCGTGGAAAACCGCCAAGCTCGACGGCGCACCGGCGCTCAGCACGGTCGACGCCGATGGCATCGACGCCGATGAAAGCGACGACTACTTCATGACGGTGACGAGCTACCTCGCGCCGACCACGCTCTATTACGGCACGCTCGGCAAGGGCAAGGCGAAGGCCATCAAACACATGCCGGCGTTCTTCGACGCCGACGGCTTCGACGTGCACCAGTACTTCGTCGCCTCTAAGGACGGCACGCGCGTTCCGTACTTCGTCGTCG
This sequence comes from uncultured Rhodanobacteraceae bacterium, assembly GCA_937902695.1. Taxonomy (GTDB): domain Bacteria; phylum Pseudomonadota; class Gammaproteobacteria; order Xanthomonadales; family Rhodanobacteraceae; genus Dokdonella_A. The sequence goes on along the minus strand of CALFNI010000640.1, from coordinate 2,453 downwards.
CGAACAAGGCGATCAAGCTCGACGGCAGCCATCCGACGCTGCTCTACGGCTACGGCGGCTTCGAGGTGTCCGAGGTGCCGAACTACAGCGGCACGGTGGGACGCTCGTGGCTCGAGCGCGGCGGCGTCTACGTGGTCGCGAACATCCGCGGCGGCGGCGAGTACGGTCCGCGCTGGCATCAGGCGGCGTTGCGCGAGAACCGGCTGCGCGCGTACGAGGATTTCGCGGCGGTCGCCGCCGACCTCGTCAAGCGCGGCTACACGACGCGCGCGCACCTCGGCGCGCTCGGCGGCAGCAATGGCGGCTTGCTGATGGGCAACATGCTGACGCAGTATCCGGAGCTCTTCGGCGCGATCGTCTGCGAGGTGCCGTTGCTCGACATGAAGCGCTACTCGCACCTTTCGGCCGGCGCCTCGTGGATGGCCGAGTACGGCGATCCGGACAAGCCCGAGGACTGGGCGTTCATCAAAACCTTCTCGCCGTATCAGAATGTCGCCAAGGGCAAGGACTATCCGCCGATCCTTTTCTACACGTCGACGAGCGACGATCGCGTCGGACCCGTGCAGGCGCGCAAGATGGCCGCGCGCATGCACGAGATGGGCTACACGAACGCCTGGTTCTACGAGAACACCGAAGGCGGCCACGGCGGCGCGGCCGACAACAGGCAATCCGCGTACATGCACGCGATGGCGTATACGTTCCTCTGGGCTCACCTCGAAGGTACCGGACCATGAGACTTCCGCTGACACTCCTCGCGCTCGCGCTGTCGACCGCGGCATTCGCCGAATCGCCCAAGACCGTCGACGATGCAATCGCCCGGGCGAAGAAGACGCACCAGCCGGTGTTCCTCGATTTCGGCGCGCCGTGGTGCTACTCGTGCTATTTCATGATGACGCACGTGCTGAACGGGCCGGAGTGGGAGAAGCTCGAATCGCGCACGGTCGTCGCCGAAGTGGACGCCGATTCGCCCGATGGCGCGGCGTGGATGAAGAAGCTCCAGGTGAAGGCGCTGCCGGCGTATATCGTGCTGAACGAGAACGGCGATGAGCTTGGCCGCATCCTCGCCGAGCAGCCGCGCGAGAAGTTCTATCCGGCCGTCGGGAAGATCCTTGCCGGCAGCCGCACGCTCGATGAGCTGAAGTCGAGCGCAGCGAAGGGCTCCACCGATGCGATCGAGACCGTGCTGGCGTCGTACGAAGCGCGCAAGGACGGCCAAGGCGGGCTCGACTGGTATGCGAGCCTGCCCGAAAGCGTTCGCACGAAGAACGCAAAGAACACGACTGTCACGCTCTGGCGCGATCGTCTCGAGCTCGCGCGCGCGATGAAGGCGAAGGACGATGCGGCCGCAGTCGCGGCGGCAAAGCGCGCACTCGCCGGCGATCTCGGCTGCGAGCGCCCGTACGTCGTCGACACCCTGCTCGAAGCGAGCGAGAAGATGCCGGACGCCGAGCGGAAGACGATGCTCGCGGCACAGAAGCCCGCGCTCGAGACGCTGCTCGACAAGAGCGTGTTCGTCGCGAAGCCGACGTGCGCCGATCAGCGCAGCACCGTCATCACGACGGCCGACGTCGACGAGGCGATCGGCGATACGAAGGCCGAGAAAGCCGTGCTCGATCGCGCGATCGACGCGACGCGCAAGTATCTCGCCGACGACTACAAGAAGGACCGCAACGCCGCGGACAATCTGCGCGTCTATCTCGTGCGCGCCAAGCGCACCGGGGAGCTCGATACGCTCTATCCGAAACTGATTGCGGCGTATCCCGACGATTACGTCTATCCGTATCGCTGGGGCCGCAGCCTCGTCGAGCGCGGCAAGCACGCGCAAGCGCTGCCGCTGCTCGAAAAGGCGGCCGACAAGGCGTATGGCGAGAACCGGCTCGTCGTCGCGACGTTTCGCGTCAAGGCGCTGAAGGCGCTGCATCGCGAGGAAGACGCAAAGCAAGTCGTCGCCGACGCGCTCGAACAGACCGGCAAGTGGTTTCCGGAAGAGGTCGAGAAGCTCAAGGCCGAGTTGAAGTCCTGACCATTCGCGCCGCCGTCGCACGACGGCGGCGATGACGCTCCTGCTGCAAAGCAGCACGACTTGCACTATCCTTCGCGCCCCCGAAGCGCACGGCTCCGCCGCGCGCCGATTCGTCCGATTTTCAGGAGCAGCGACCCATGGCCCTCGAGCGCGTTCCCGCCGGCCGCGACGTGCCCAACGAGATCAACGTCGTCATCGAGATCCCGATGAACGAGGAGCCGGTGAAGTACGAGGTCGACAAGGCGACCGGCGCGATCTTCGTCGACCGCGTGCTGACGACGCCGATGCGTTATCCATGCAATTACGGCTACGTGCCGCGCACGCTCGGCGGCGACGGCGACCCGCTCGACGTGCTCGTGATCATGCCGGTGCCGCTGATTCCGGGCGCCGTGATCCGCTGCCGACCGGTCGGCATGCTCAACATGACCGA
>CALFNI010000639.1 GCA_937902695.1 uncultured Rhodanobacteraceae bacterium | reverse complement strand
CTCTTCCGATCTATCGAGGTCTATCGCGAGAGCCTGGGGGCGCGTATCGGCAACCGCGTACTGAACCGGGTGCGCCTCGCCAACCCGTTCCTGCTGAGGACGGCGGTCCCGCCGATCGCGCACGCGGCCGGCCGCCGCGTGGCGGGCCTGCGACGGCTGGGCAAGCGCATCGTGATCGGGCTCGAAGGCGGGCTCTTCCTCGTCATCCACCTCATGACGGCGGGCCGCCTGCGCTGGCGCGACGCCGGCAACGCCAGGGAGCCGCGCAACGTGCTCGCAGCGTTCGAGTTCGACGAGGGGACGCTGTACCTGACCGAAGCCGGCAGCAAGCGGCGCGCATCGCTGCACCTGGTCGACGGCGAGGACGCGCTCGATGCGCTCGATCCCGGCGGCATCGATCCGATGTCGATCGACGAGCCCGCGTTCGCGCGCGCGCTGCGCGCACGCAACCACACGCTGAAGCGCGCGCTGACCGATCCGCACATCTTCAGCGGCATCGGCAATGCCTATTCGGACGAGATCCTGCACGCGGCGAAGCTGTCGCCGCTCGCGCTGACGTCGAAGCTGTCGGACGACGACGTCGCACGTCTGTTCGCCGCGACGCGTGCGACGCTCGCGCTCTGGATCCAGCGCCTGCGCGACGAAGCGCGCGGCGCGTTTCCCGACAAGGTCACCGCATTCCGCGGCGAGATGGCCGTGCACGGCCGCTACGGCAAGCCCTGCCCGACGTGCGGCGCGCCCGTGCAGCGCATCGTCTACGCCGACAACGAAACCAACTACTGCGCGCGCTGCCAGACCGGCGGGCGCATCCTCGCCGACCGCGCGCTGTCGCGGCTCCTGCACGACGACTGGCCGCGCAACATCGACGAGCTCGGCTAGGCCGCAGCCGACGTGTCGAGCGGGCGCGCGAAGCGCGCGGCGGGCCGCGATTCGGTACGATGCGCACGTGTCACCGACGCGCAACGAGGTCATGAGTCTCGACGACGACGTGCCGATTCCGACCCTGCTGCGGCTCGCCGGCCGCGAGCCCCTCGCGGTCGGCCACCTGCGCTACGTGTTCCAGCATCCCGGCAACCGCGACGAGCTGATCAAGGTGATGCGCGCCGACGCGGTCGCGTCGCGCTGGAACCGCAAGGGCCGCTGGGCGAAACGCCTGCCGCGCACGCGGCACTACATCGGATATCTGCGCGAGCTCAAGGAATACATCGCGGCGCGCGCGCGCTCGAACGGCGAGCCGCCGATCGCACGCATGGTCGGGCTCGTCGAAACCGATCTCGGGATCGGGCGCGTCTCGGAGAAGGTCGTCGGCGTCGACGGCAGCCTTGCGCCGACGCTCGCCGCCGTCTACGAGCGGGGCAGCTGCACGCCGGCGCTGGAGGCGGCGCTCGACACGTTCCTCGGCGGGCTGCTCGACTGCAATGTCATCGTCGGCGACATGCACGCCTGGAACATCGTGCTCGGCAGCGATTCGCGCGGCGGCCCGCGCCTCGTCATGATCGACGGCTTCGGCGAGAAGCACGCGATCCCGATTTCTTCGATGAGCCGCGCCGTGAACCGCTATCGCACGAAACGGCTCTACAAGCGCATGCTCGCCCAGCTCGAACGCATCGTGCCGATCAGCGGCGAGGATTGACGCGCGTCACGGATCCGGCGCGTCCTGCTTTTCCTGCTCGGCATCGACGCTCGAATCCGGCACGCAACCGGCGATCACCGCCTCGCTCGGCACGAGCCACCATCGCCGCCGGTTCGCGTAGCCCACCGATGTGGCCTTCGCCTTGTCGATGCAGCGGCCCATCGCCTCGTCGAGAATGAAGATCTGACGCTTCGCCGGATCGCCCGCCTGCCACTCAAGCGCTTCGCCGAGCTGCTTGTCCCACGGCTGCAGGAAGCCGAAATCGACGACCGGGCCTTGGGCCATCAGGAGGTTCTGCTCCTTCCATGCGACCAGGCCGATCGTCGCGTCCGGCCCGACGCGCTCGCGCGCCTCGCGCATGACGCCCTTCGCCGAGCTCGAATCGTTGAGTAGCGGGTACGACCAGAAACTCCATACCAGCCAGAGCGCCGCGATGCCGGCGAGCAAGGCATGCACGCCGCGCTGTCGCCGGAACCATGCCGCGGCGAGGATGAAGGCAACGCCGATCGCGATGACCATGCCCCAGACCATGTGACCGAGGTCCTCGAGCTCGCGCTGCACGATGAACCGCTCCGCCGCGGGCGCGTGTGCATAGAGCGCCCAGAGCCCCGCCCCGACGATCGCGACGCCGCCGATCGCCGCGATCGCGAACGCACTCGTGCGCAGCCATGTCGATGCCGCCATCTCCTCCAGATACGGCGCCATGGCGAGGGCGACCATCGGGATCGCCGGCATCAGGTACACGTCGCGCTTGCCTACCGGGATGCTGAAGAAGACGAGGATCAGCAGCGTCCAGCCCAGCGGCAGCAGGATGCGCGCCTCGCCGGCCTTGAGATCGCGCCACCAGCGCGGCACGGCGCCGATGTACGCGAGCGACATCGGGAACCAGTTGAACAGCACGATCGGCAGGTAATAGTAGAACGGCTGCGGGTGCGACCATGATCCCGCGTAGCGTCCCGCGGTCTGCCGGAAGAAGAGATCGTGCACGTACGCCGCGTACTCCGCGGTGCCGCGCGCGTGCGCGACCGCGAGCACGCTGAGCCCCCAGGCGAGGATCGGGGCGAGGAACGCGACGATGCCGCCGAGCCATTTGAGTGCCGAGTGCTCCGTGCGCGTGACGCCGTTCCAGCCGCGCACGCGCGCGAA
>CALFNI010000638.1 GCA_937902695.1 uncultured Rhodanobacteraceae bacterium | reverse complement strand
TCAGCAACGACAAGTTCCCGCCCGGCGTGCTGATGGACAACGTGCCCAACTGGGAGTTCGGCGTGATCGTCGCGACGCGCGATCTCTCGGATGCGCTGCGCAACGAGTTCAGCCGCTCGCAGACGCAGTCGACCGAGGACAGCGATCTGAAGGAAGCGGCGCCGCTCTTCAATTCGCCGAACGATCGCTGGCTCCTGCCGGCATCCGAGCGCCAGTACCGCAAGGCGATCGGCTTCATGGACAGCTACCTCACGCGCCTCGCCGACAACAACCTGCAGGACGCGCAGTTCTTCGCGCGCGCGGACAATCTCTCGGATTACCTGCAGACCGTCTCGACCCGGCTCGGATCGCTCTCGCAGCGCCTTTCGGCGAGCGTCGGCCAGGAACGCATCGACACCGATCTCGCCGGCGATCCGAACGCGCAGCAGTCGACGCCGTCGACGAGCCCGCGCATCGTAAAGACGCCATGGTCCCAGATCGACGACAACTTCTACGAGGCCCGCGGCTACACGTGGGCGTTGCGCGAACAGCTCGAGGCGATCCGCATCGATTTCGGCCCGGTGCTGCGCGACAAGAATGCGATGGTGAGCCTCGATCAGGTGATCCGCGAATTGCACGAGTCGCAGAATCCGCTCGGGAGTCCGATCGTCCTCAACGGCACGCCGTTCGGGTTTTTCGCCAATCATTCGCTGGTGATGGCGAATTACATCTCGCGCGCGAACGCGGCGGTCATCGACTTGCGCGAGCTGCTGCGGCGTGGCTAGGCACGTCGTCCCCGCGAAAGCGGGGACCCAGCTCCTTCGACGGCTGGAGCAAAGGCACTAGGTTCCCGCTTTCGCGGGAACGACGAGTAGTGGCGCAACCCGCGTCGCGATGCGAAAGTATCGACATCAACGGCTTCGCCTCTTCGACGTGACTGCATCGTCTTCCGCCGCGCCGGCTCTGCCGTGGCGCGTACTCGTCGAGCACCCGCTGTTTCTCGGCGTGCTGCTGCTCGTGCCGCTCGTTTTCCTGCTGCCGCCGCTGCCGATCGACGAGACGCGCTACCTCGCGGTGGCGTGGGAAATGCGCAGCACCGGCGAGTTCCTCGTGCCGCACCTCAACGGCGCGCTCTATTCGCAGAAGCCGCCGCTCCTGTTCTGGCTGATCAACGCGGGCTGGCTCGTGACCGGCGTGCACGCATGGACGGCGCGCGCGATGACGCTGCTTTGCTCGATCGCGAGCCTCGTCCTGCTGGCGCGGCTGGTCGAGCGCGTCACCGGGTCCGCGCGCGCGGCGCGCACGTCGAGCGTGATGCTGTTCGGCATGCTGTACTTTGCCGCGTTCGCGAACGCGATCATGTTCGACGTGCTGCTGACGACCTGCGCGCTGCTCGCGCTGCACGGCATCGTCGATCTCGTCGAGGACCGCGGCGGCCGCGGCATCGTGCTGCTTGGGCTCGGCATCGGCCTCGGCGTGCTGTCGAAAGGCCCGGTCCTGCTGCTCGACGTCGGCTTCGCGGCCGTGCTGGCGCCCTGGTGGAACCGCGGCGTGCCGCGCGGCGCGGGGCGCTATTTCAGTCTGCTCGTGGTCGCGCTGCTGCTCGGCGCGGCGATCGCGCTCGCGTGGGCGATTCCCGCGGCGCTCCACGGGGGTCCGGACTATGCGCACGCGATCTTCCTCAGCCAGACCGTCGATCGCATTCGCGGCATCAAGACCGGAACCCACGCGCAGCCGGTATGGTGGTATCTGGCGTGGCTGCCGGTGATGATCCTGCCCTGGCCGATCGTGCTGCGCGGGCGTTGGGAGGCGATTCGCAACGCGTTGCGCGAGCGCGGTGCGCGGCTTGCGCTCGCGTGGGTGCTGCCGGCGCTGATCGTGTTCTTGCTGATCGGCGGCAAACAGGCGCACTACCTGCTGCCGCTGCTGCCGGGTGTCGCGTTGCTGCTCGCGACCGCGCTCGACGATTCGGCCTTGAGCGTCCGGACCGGGCTTGCGGCCGCGGCGCTCCTCGTGCTCGGGGTCGCCTTCGCGTGGTTGCCGCAGATTGCGGCGGCGCGGCCCGAGCTCGCATTCGTCGCCGACACGTTGCCGTGGTGGGGCGCCGGCATCGGAGTGATCGGCCTCGTGCTGCTGCTCGCTGCGCGGCGCATTCGCGAGCCGTTCTGGCCGGCGATCGCGACGCTTGCGGTCGTGCTGTTGTTCAAGCTCGCAGTGATCCAGGCGGCCGGTTCGCGCTACGACGTGCGTTCGGTCGCATCGCAAGTGAAGGCGGCGCAGGATCGTGGCCAGCCGATCGCGCACCTCGGCTGGCATCACGGCGTGTATGAGTTCGCGGGCCGACTGACCGAACCGCTGACGGTGTTGACGCTCGACGAGCTTCCGGCGTGGGTCGCCGAGCATCCCGACGGGCTCGTGATCAGCTGGTATCGACGTTTCCGCTTTCGCGCGGACCCGCTCTATTCGCAGCCGTTTCGCGGCGCCGAGGTATCGATCTGGAACGCGCGCGAGGCGCTCGCGTCAGGCGTCGATCCGAACGCGAGCCACGCGCGCGACGACAGCGACGATACGAACGACGACGATTAGAGGTTCGCCTCTCCCGCTTGCGGGACGCCGGCGGGTGCGGTTTGGAACGCGGCGGCGAACCCACATGCCCTCACCCCAGCCCTCTCCCGCGAGCGGGAGAGGGGGTAAAGAACGTGCGCTCAGAACGCGGGCTTTTCGGGCGCCGCGGCGTAGCGTTCGACGCCGGCGCGGAGTTCCTGCTTAGCCTCTTCCGCGCCGCGCCAGCCTTCGATCTTGACCCACTTGCCCATCTCGAGATCCTTGTAGTGCGCGAAGAAGTGCGCGATCCGGTCGAGC
>CALFNI010000637.1 GCA_937902695.1 uncultured Rhodanobacteraceae bacterium | reverse complement strand
GCCGAACACCGAGAACACGAAGGTCGTGAGGATCGCCGCCGGAAAGATCAGCGATTCGAACATCGCGCACATGACCACGTAGACGAGCACGAGCGCGATCAGCGTGTTGAACAGCATCTGCTTGCCGGCGTCCTCGTCGCGATCGAAGCCTTGCCCGAAGCTCCACCGATAGCCGGGCGGCAGCGCGAACGCGTTCATCGCCTTCGTGATTTCCTCGCGCGCCTCGGGCATCGTCTTGCCTTCGGCGAGGTTCGCGGTGATCTTGAGCGCGGTCATGCGATCGACGCGCTGGATCGCGGTCGGCGTATCGCGCGCGTCGGCGCGCATCAGCGACAGCAGCGGAATCTGCGTGCCGTCCGGTGCGCGCAGCTTGAAATCCGAAAGCCCGGCGAGGCTCTGCGTGTCGGCGCCCTGGAAGCGCAGCCACACCGGCAGCTGGCGATCGCCCGCGTGGAAATCCTTGAGCGGCATGCCGCGCAGCGCGATCTGGATGTAGTTGGCGACCGATTGCGCGTCGAAGCCGTAGTTCTTGGCGCGGATGCGATCGACGTGCGTCGCGACCTCGCGATCGCCATTGCCCTTCTCGGTGCGCACGTCCTTCAGCGTCGACAGGCGCGACAGCACGCCGACCGCAGTCGGCGCGATCTCGCGCAGCTGATCCATCGAATCGCCGATCAGCGAGAGATCGACGCCGCCGCCGGTCGAGTTCCTGAAGTCGAAGCTGAGCTTGCCGACCGCGAGCACCGGCAGGTCCTTGCGCATGTCCTCCTTGATCTCGGCGGCGCTGTGCCTGGCCTTGTCCGCCTCCGTCAACAGCACCGAGGTCGTCGCTTCGCCCTGCTCGGTGTAATACGTGTACATCGTCTTGATCTCGAAGCGCTCGCGATTCTTCTCGAGATACGCTTCGACGGCCTTGACCGCGGGTTTGAGGTCCTGCAGGCGATAGTTCGCGTTGAGCTCGTAGTGAAGGAAGATCCGGCGCGCATCGCCGGCGTCGAACATGTCCTTCTTGGTCAGCGCGATCGGCACGAAGCTCAGCAGCAGGAGCGCGATGACGCCGGCCATCGTCTGGCGCCGGTGCGTCAGCGTCCAGTCGATGAAGCGCCCGTAGCGCTCGCGAAGGCGCGTGATCGCCGTCTCGCGGCCGAGGAACTTCGGCGGCGGCAGCTTCGCCGACAGCATCGGCACGAGACTGACCGCGACGAGCCACGAGGCGAGATGCGCGATCGACATCGCGATCGCGACCTGCGCGAGAAAGATCGAGATGTCGTTCGCCTCGCCGAATATGTTCGGCAGGAACACGATCACGCTGGTCAGCGTGCCGGCCGCGATCGCGATGCCGACGGCCTGCGTGCCCTGCACGGCGCTGTACCACGGCTTGTCCGGATTCTTCTCGCGGTACTGATAGATGCTCTCGACGACGACGACCGCGTTGTCGACCAGCATGCCGACCGCGAGCAGCAGGCCCATCATCGACAGCACGTTCAATGAGATGCCCAGGAAGTACATGCAGCCGAGCGTGATGACGAGGCAGATCGGAATCGACAGCGACACCATCAGCGTCGACGGCCAGTCGCGCAGGAAGAAATACAGCACGGCCACCGACAGCACCACGCCGATCAGCCCCGCTTCGCCCAGTTCGCGCAGCGACGTGGTCACGCCCTTGGCGGAATCCTGCAACGTATAGACGCTGACACCGCGCATTTCCGGTTCGCCGCGGATGCTGGCCACGTAATCGTTCACCGCGCTGCCCACGTCCACCAGGTTGGCATTGCGCTCCTTGTAGATGTCCACCGCGACCGCCGGGCGCCCGTCCAGCGAGCGCGCGAAATCCACGTGCGAGGGGCGCAACATGACCTGCGCGATGTCGCCCAGCTTCAGGCCACGGTCGTTGACCGGCAGCGCGCGGATGTCGTCGAGGTCGCGCCACTGGCCCTCCGGCTGCACCTGGAAACGCAATCCGCCCGCGCTGACCTGGCCTGCCGACAGCGAGAAATTCGCCTGCTTCAGGCGCTGGTACAACTGGTTCAGGCCGATGCCGTGCGCGGCGAGGCGCTCGGCCGACAGTTCGATCTGCAATTCCGGCGCCTGCACGCCGCCGATGTCCACGCGCGCCACGCCGGGGATGCGTTCGATCGGGCGTTTCAGCTCGCGATCGAGCAGCGCATCCGAATTGGCG
>CALFNI010000636.1 GCA_937902695.1 uncultured Rhodanobacteraceae bacterium | reverse complement strand
GCCGTGGCCGATGAAATGCACGATGAGACGGCCGTCGTCGATGCCCTGCCGGATCGCGTTCTGGTGCGCGACGTTGTCGGCTTCGTTCGCGCTCGCATAGACCTTGTCGGCGACGAAGCCGTCCTTGCCGAGAGTGTTCGCGATGTCGTTCGACGCGGTCTTGAAATAGTCCATCTCGTCGGTGATGAACATGACGTCGCGCCGCCACTCGCCAAGCTGCGGCTTGGACATGTAGTCGATCGTCTTCGCGACGATGCCCTTGACCTCGTCGGGCTCGACGACGGGGAAGCGTCCGACCGCGATGACCGGATGCCAGTCGTCGCTGCCGATCGTCGCGAACGGGTTGTCGCTCGCGGACTGGCCTTCGGGCGAGGGGTACTGCCAGGTTGGAATCAGGTTGCGGTCGGCGAGCTTCTTCGGCGGATTGGCGTACTTCGTGCCGGGCACCGTGCCGAAGCCGTTCGGATAGAGCAGCTCGAGATTCGTCCACTTCGCATAATTCGCGTCGTTGTACGTATCGTGGCGAATGTCGAAGCTCGCATCGCCGACGAGCAGCAGGAAGCGCGGTTTGGGCGCGGGCCAGTCGCGGTACGCGTGCTGTACGAGATTGCGGATCGCCTGCGGGTGCGTGATGCCGTCGTTGAACGCGTCATAGACGTCGTCGACATTGAGCATGGCAACTTGGATGCCGGGTTGCGCATGAAACGCCGCGAGCGGCTTGATCGCGTCGATCAGTTTCGGGTGCGCGACGATGAGGTAGTCGTAGCCGTGCGCCGGATGCTGTAAGTCGTTCGCGGCAACCGGGCGGAGCGCATCGGGCCTGGCGAGCGCGCCATCGAGCGCGGGATAGAGCTCGGTGCCGGCCGCTGCAGCCGCAAACGCGTAGCGGCCGCCGCCGAGTGCACGCCCGCTCCGGCGCACGCCGTCGCCGCCATAGAGCACCGGCGTGCCTTCGCCGCGATAGAGGAGCTCCGGCGCGCCACCGGCGGTGGTCTGGAACGGCAGCACGCCCGCGTCGAGATCGCCTCCGAGCGGATAGCGCGCTTCGATCCAGTTGAACATCACGACGTCGATGGCTTCGACGCCCTTGCCCCACGGCAGCTTGCGCTTCGGGACGCTCATCGTCAGCACGTTGCCGCGCGCCTTCAGCGCCGACGCCGGCAGCGTGATCTCGCGGCGCACTTCGCTGCGCCCGTTCCAGGCGAACGTCGCGACGGCCTTGCCGTTGAGCTCGACGGCGACCGTATGGTCGTCCGGCCGCTTCTCCTTGAACGTCGGCGGCGGCATGAGATCGGAAAGGCCGCGGAAGTTGAGGGTCAGCACGACATTGCCGCCGCGAGCGGCGAGATCGGGGAGGTCGATCGGCGTCGAGAACGGCTTGGGATCGATCTGCGTCAGCTTGGCCCACTGCCAGACGTCCGATTCCTCGCCGGGCTTCTGCTGCTCCGGATCGAGCCGGATCATCAGGTTTTCCTGTTCCAGGTGCAGGCGGCGCTCGAGCGGCGCATGCGGTCCGGTGCCGGCGGCGGCTTCGGAGATCCGGGCGTGCGTGCGGGGCGATGCGCCGAGGAGATAGACGTTGTCGACGCTGAACGCGTCGAACCAGCTTTCCGGCCCGTGCAGCTGATGGCCGACCCACTCGATCCGCGCGCCCGGCCCGAAGCGGCCTTTCGTGTCGCCGACGATGCGGATGGGCACTTCCTTGCCCTGCCCGGTCAGCACGAGCTGGTCCGCCGGGCAATCGCTCAATCCCGGCTGTTGGGCGACGATCGCGTCACGATCCAGCGAGTAGACGCCCGTTTGCTGCACTTCGATGTGCAGGCGTCCCTCGCACGCGAGCAATGACAATGGCGTGGCGGCCAGCGCGAGGCCGACGAGGCGAGCGAAGCGGAATCGGGACATCAGGACGGCTCGGCGGCTTGCGAGCCGCGAAAAATCAGCGATGAGAGGCCGCGAAGGCTACCGGGGGTGGGGTGACCCCGCAAGCCGCGCCATTCATCGACAGTAGACCGCGCCCGTCGTTCCGGCTTTCGCCGGACGACGGGGCGGAAAGCGGCTCCTACGGTTCGAAGCCATCGGCGAAGATCGTGTCGGCGGCGGCGTCGCAGCGCGTGTTGGCCATGATGAGGCCGAACACGCCGCCCGCGACGCAGGTGCCGTTCGCGGAGCCGACGGCCGTGAAGTAGCCGCTCGACCCGGTGAAGTCGCTGCCCCACGTCACGCCGTCCGGCGAGGTCAGCACGGCCCCGAAGCCGCCGACGGCGACGAACCGGCTGCCCGTCCAGGTCACGGCATAGAGGCTATCGAGATTCAGCGCGTCGGGCAGCGTCTCGACGTCCCACGTGATCGCGTCGGTCGAGGAGACGACCGTACGAGGCTGCGGCGAGAGCGCCGATGCGCCGCCGACCGCCACATAGCGCGTGCCGTTGTATGCGAGGCCGAGCATCGCGGGGCCGGGCGCGGCGAACAGCACGTGCCTCGACCATGCGACGCCGTCCGTCGACGTGTAGACCGGCGTCGGATCGTGATCGCCGAAGATGTCGACGGCCGATCCGCCCGCGACGTACTGGCCGCCGGCGTAGAGGATGCTGTCGATCGTGTCGCCGAGCTCGGAGTTCGGTTCCTGGTTCGTCCATGTCTGGCCGTCGGGCGACGTCAGGATCACGCCCTTGCCCATGTGGCCGTTGACCGGTGCGGTGCCGATGCCGCCGACCGCGACGAACTGGCCGCCGCCCCAGGCCACCGCGGCGAGCGAGCCCGTCGTGGCCGATGTCTGCGGCGTCCAGGTGATGCCGTCTGGCGACGTGAAGATCGCGCCGCTGCCGCACACGGCGACGAACTGATTGTCGCCCCAGGTGATCGCGGTCGGGAAATCGGCTATCGCGCCGGCGTGCACGGTCCAGTGCAGGCCGTCGGTCGAGGTCAGCAGCGAGCCGCCGTCGCCGACCGCGGCGAAGATGCTGCCGTTCCAGGTGATGCTGTTGATCGATTCGCCGGTGATGCTCGAGGAGTGCTGCGCCCACTCGACGCCGTCGGTGGAAGTGAGGAACGTGCCGCTCTCGCCGATCGCCGCGATCGTGCCGGTGTCTTCGGCGGCGATCGAGAAGATGTTGTCGGTCGTGTCGGTCGTCTGCTGCGTCCAGGTGGCGCCGTCGGGCGAGGTGATCGCGAAGCCGAAATCGCCGACCGCGACGAACTCGCTGCCGGTCCAGACGAGGCCGTCGATGTAGTTGCCGTCGGGCGCGCGCGTCGTCGTCCAGCTGGTGCCGTCGGTCGAGGTCAGCACGATGCCGCCTTCGCCGGCGGCCGCGAACTCCGCGCCGCTCCACTTGACGGCTGTCAGCCGGTTCGTGGTACCGGAACTTTGCGCCGTCCACGTCGTGCCGTCCGGCGAGGCGTAGATGACGCCGTCGCGGCCGACCGCGACGAGAACGCTTCCGCTCGAGGCGACCGCGCTGAAATCGCTGACGGAACCGGTGGCTCGCGCCGTCCATGCGATGCCGTCGGGCGAGGTCAGGATGAGGCCGTCGCCGAAGTCGCCGCCGGCTGCGACGTACTGGCTGCCGTCCCAGATCACGCCCCAGATCACTTCGGTCGTGCCCGAATCCTGGGTCGTCCACGTCTCGCCGTCGGGCGACGTCATGATCTCGCCGTTCCAGCCGACGAGGAGGAACTGGCTTCCGTTCCAGACGAGGTCATTGGGCGTGTAGAGCGCGCCCGAGTACGAGAGCGACCACTGCACGCCATCGAGCGACGTTTCGAGCATGCCTGCATCGTCGACGCCGACGAACTTGCCGTCGCCCCAGGTGAGGCCCGTCACGAAATTGCCGGTCGGCTGCGGGTTGACGAACTGCCATTGCGAAGTTGCGGCCGTCGCGCGGCCGAGTGCGAACAGCGCGGCGGCGGCGAACGCCGCGCCGGAAAGGTGACGCCACTGCATCATTCAATCTCCCAGGGGTGAGCAAGTGCAGAACAACAACGGACGAGCAAACGTGCTCGTGCGTCGCATCCGTTGCGCGGACAGGCAGACGCCCGCATGCAAACGCGGGCGTCTTCGACCGATACGATGACACGCTATCAGCAGTGGGAGCTGAATGGATCGAGGGCGGCGACCGTTTGCGAGCGGGCTGCCATCGAAACCGCGCATCTTCCCTCGAAGAACGCCGCTCGTGCGCGGCGCTTGCTTCCGTCTGGCGCGGCGAATCAACCGTTCGGCGCTGCGGCGCCGCGCGGGCCGTAGAAACGCGCCAGCAGCGCGGCGACGGCAGGTTCGGCGCGCGCGAGACCCGCGGGATCGGAAAAATGCAATTCACTGACGCAGGCAAAGTATTCGTCTGCGCTCTCGGCGGCGTAAGGATCGATGAACGTCTCGCGCCCGCGATCGACCGCGCGCACGAGCGCGTCGTACGAGGCCTGCAACGTCTCGATCCAGTCGCGCCGCGCGATCCCGGGCGGCAATCGCGGCACGCCGTTCATGGCGCCGTCGAGCATGTCGAGCTTGTGCGCGATCTCGTGCGCGACGACGTTGAAGCCGTCGAACGGCTGCTTCATGTCGGTCGCGACGTCGGCCCACGACAGGATCACCGGTCCGCGCTCCCACGCTTCGCCGATCAGCGCGTCCTCGCCTTCGGTCACGACGCCGGTGTGCTCGTCGTGATGCTCGCGCTTCACGCGGAACTCGCCGGGATAGACGATCACCTCGCGCCATCCGCCGAGCCAGTCGAAGCCGAGATTGAGGATCGGCAGGCACGCGAGCGCCGCGATGGCGAGGCGCTGCTCGTCGGTCAGCGCGTGGCCCGCGGCGGCGGTGAAGGTCTTGCGCGCGAGAAAGCGTGCCGCGAGCCCGCGAAGGCGCTCGCGTCCGGCGGCGTCGAGCTTGGCGAAGAGGCGCGAGCGCGCCATCAGCGCATGCCACGCGGCGTCGGTGATCTCGGGGCGCGACGCACCGAGGCCGCGCAACCAGCCGGAGAGCGACATGCGTGCGTGAACCCGGTTGCCTGGCGCTACTTGATCGTGCCGGGCACGAGCGATTGCCAGCGATAGCTCGGCCGGCGAACCGCAGTCGACGGCGAGATCGACACGCCGTGCGGCGAATCGGTCGTCGCGGGCGCGGCCGTCGATGCCTTCGGCGCCGGCGCATCGTTCGCCGCGTTGTGCGTACCCGAATCCGGCACGGACGCTCCGTCGGCGCCACGCAGGTTGTGCGTCGCGTGCGACGGCGTCGAATCGCCGCCTTCGGCCGTCTCGCGCAGCATGCGGCCGCGATCGGTGAAGTTCACCGTGACGTCGACAGCCGTATCCGCGCCCGCCTGCGCGAGCATGCGCGTCGAGCCCGGCGAGAACTCGCCGGCATGCGCAGCGCCGCCAAGGAGGACGACGGCAACGATCGTAAGGAGCGGGCGGAGATTCGTCATCAGGCATTCCACGGACGAAGCCGCGGGATTCGCAATGCTCGCACGAGTGGGGCGCCGACTCCAGTCGGCTCGGTTGTTCAGCACCATCCGTGCCAGCAGTTTTTCGCCGCCGTGAACGGCCGTTCGCGCGCGGACGACGCGCGATCGTCCCAATGTTTATCTTTTGGAAACAACCGATTGCGCGACGCACGCAGCACCCCGCCCCGTGTCGGACCGGCTGCCGGGCCTGTGTCCAGCGGACAGCGCCGGACACCCGCGGACACCGGTCCCGCGGGCCGGACGCTCGCGCGACCGGAACGTTCGGACCGCTACACTGCGGCGATGAGCCGAACCCCGCTCCGTCACGCAGCAATGCCGGCCCGGCATCCCGCGCGCCACGCGCCGGCAGCCGAGCTGCTGACACTGCTCGCAGGCGGCGGCGAAGTGTCTGGCGCGGAGATCGCGGCGACGCTCGGCGTCACGCGCGCGGCGGTCTGGAAGCAGGTCGAGCAATTGCGCGCCCGGGGTCTCGACGTGCTTGCCGAAGCGGGTCGCGGCTATCGGCTCGCCGAGCCGATCGAGCTGCTCGATGCGGCGCGCATCGCCGCCGTGATGACGGCAGGCGAGCAGGCAGGCGCCGGCGTGATCGACGTGCGTTGGCAGATCGATTCGACCAGCAGCGAGCTCGCGCGCACGGCCGAATCGCTGCCGATGCCGCGCGCATGCCTCGCCGAAATCCAGACCGCCGGACGCGGCCGCCGCGGCCGGCACTGGCAGACGCCGCTCGCGGGCGGCATCGCGTTGTCGTTTTTGCGCCGCTTCGATCGCGGCATGGCGGCGCTGTCGGGCCTGAGCCTCGTCGCCGGCATCGCGGTGCTGCGCGCGCTCGCCGACACGGGCATCGGGGGCGCCGCGCTGAAATGGCCCAACGACATCGTCGCCGACGGGCGAAAGCTCGG
>CALFNI010000635.1 GCA_937902695.1 uncultured Rhodanobacteraceae bacterium | reverse complement strand
GATGTGGTCGTTCGGATTCGTGCCTGCATCGTACGGTACGTGGTACGTCTGGCTGCAGACATCGTCGTCGGAACCGAGGCCGCGGGTGATGTCCCAGTGGAACGGGAAGTTGCGGTTGAGGTCGATGCCGAACTGCGAGAACTCGTCGTCGCCGCACTGGTTGATGTCGCCGTACGTGTCGTCCATGTTCTTGCGGTGGTAGATCTGCTGCTCGGCTTCCTTGCGCGCGTCGGGATTGGCCATCACGATCAGATGGAAGTCGTTGTGGTCGACGAGCCACGTCGCTTCGGGATCTGTGCCGTAGTTGTCGACGAGCCACTCGGAGAAGCGCGTGCCGATTTCTGCCGGCGTGTATTCGCGCGCGTGGATCGAGAAATACGCCGCGAACTTCGGGCGATTCGGATCGTCGGCGAGCGTCGCGAGGTTCGTGATGTGCATCGCGCGCATCTCGTATCCTTGCGTCGAATCCTGCGTCTTCTTCCAGGTCGGGCCGATATCGTCGATGGCGGCGATATCCGGATGCGCCGCGACCAGATCGTCCATCGTCGCGTACGTGCCTTCGACCGTGCGGAAGCATTCGTAGCCGGGAATCGAGTCGTAGCCGCTGCCGTTGACGACCGTGGATTTGCCTTCGCGCGCGAGGCGGTCGCGGACCGCGGCGACGCGCGCGTTGGCGGCCTGGAGGCGTGCCGTCGCGGCGGTATCGATGCTGACGGCGAGTCCTTCGGCTTCGAGCGCCCGGATGCCCTTTTCGGTGGTCTCGACGCGCAGCGTGTTGCGCTTGCCATCGACGATGACGTGCTCGAAATGGCGTGCAGCGCGCTGCAGCGCGGCCTGATCGGCGAAATGCGCTTCGACGATCCACTCGTCGGCACTGGCGGCGCCAGCGAACGTCAAGCCGATGAGAATGCCCAGCAAGCCTTTCTGCATGATCGCCCCCCGATTGGACGGCCGATCATAGCGGCGCGGGAACGGGCGAAACAGCGGCCGGGAGTGAAAAGTTCGGCATTCAGGATCGGCGGATGTAAAGAAACGTTGGCGCACTTGCTTCGACGCTTGCCGGGTTTTCCCCTCTCCCGCTTGCGGGAGAGGGCAGGGTGAGGGCAAGCGGAGAGAGCGCTTATAAGAACTCTTCTTTGGGAAGCTCGAACTCAGATCGCCCTCACCCTAACCCTCTCCCGCATGCGGGAGAGGGGACTTCCGATGGGAAACGGACTACTCCAATTGCGCCTTGGCCCACGCCGCATCGAGCGCCTCCATCGCATCGCGCGGCTTCAGCTTCGCGGCCTCGTCGAACGCCTCGGCCGCATCGTCCTCGCGCTTGTCGCCGTGCAGCAGGATCAGCGCGTTGCCGTACTCGACCCATGCGATCGGCGATTCCGGCGTCAGCTTCAGTGCCTGCTTGAGGTGCTTCTCCGCATCGGCCGCATTCGCGCCGTAGGTGAGCTTTGCCAGCATCGCGCCGACCTTCGCGACGATCTCCGCGTGATAGAGCCCGAGCGCCGTATGCGCCTCGGCGTGCTTCGGCGCGAGTTCGAGCGTCGCATCGAGCGCGTCGCGCACCTTGCCGGCAAGACCCTGCGCGAGCGCCTTGCCGATCGAGATCGTCTGGCTGAGCCTGCCGATCGCGAACGCGCGCCGGTAGTGCGAGTTCGCCTCGTCCGGCAGCATCGCGACGGCTTCGTCCGCAAGGCGGATCAGGTTCTCGTAGCGCTCGGTCTTCGCGGCCGTGGCGTCCACGAGATACGCCGCGTGGATGCCGCCGGCCTTGATCGCGACCGACGCGCCGAGCGCCTTCAGCGCGACGCCGCCCTCGTATGCCGCCTCGAAATCGCCGCGATGGAATGCGCGCCACGCATCCTGCAGCGCATCGGCGATCGCGGCCGCGTCCTTGCCGAGCTTCGCGTTCTTGCGGAGGAGCAGAGCGACGCGCTTCTCGTCCGGAAACGGCTCCTGATCGCCCGCATGCAGCGCTGGCCATGCCTTGGCGAGCTTGGCGCCGTCGTAATGGAACGCCTTGTTCGGATGCGGAAACGCGGCCCAGGCTTTCTTCGCCATCGTCGGTTCCTTCGGCTCGTCGCGGACGGCGAGAGTTTGAACGCGTCCGCGCCGTTCCGCCACGCCGCGGCGCGGCGAGCCGGTACACTTCGGGCATGAGCCGAAAAGCCGACTCGAACGACCTCGCCGCGCGCGCCGCGGCGCTTCGCCAGCGGATCGACGCTGCGAATTACCGCTATCACGTACTCGACGAGCCCGACATCGCCGACATCGAGTACGACAAGCTGATGCGCGAGCTGCAGGAGATCGAGGCGGCGCATCCCGAGCTCGCGACGCCGGATTCGCCGACACGGCGCGTCGGTGCCGTGCCGCAAGGCACGTTCGCCGAAGTGCGCCATCAGATCCCGATGCTGTCGCTCGCGAACGCCTTCACCGCGGACGAGGTCCGCGATTTCGTGCGCCGCATCGAGCAGCGGCTCGAGCGCGACGATCCGGTGTTCTCGGTGGAGCCCAAGTTCGACGGCCTTGCGATCAGCCTGCGCTACGAGAACGGCGTGCTGGTCCGCGGCGCGACGCGCGGCGACGGCGCGACCGGCGAGGACGTGACGGCGAACCTGCGCACGATCAAGGCGATTCCGCTGCGCCTGCACGGCAAGGGCTGGCCCGCCGTCGTCGAGGTGCGCGGCGAGGTCTACATGCCGCGCGCCGCGTTCGACACATACAACGCGGCGGCACGCGAGAACGGCGGCAAGGTGCTCGTCAATCCGCGCAATGGCGCGGCCGGCAGCGTGCGCATGAAGG
>CALFNI010000634.1 GCA_937902695.1 uncultured Rhodanobacteraceae bacterium | reverse complement strand
CAGCGCCCGCGCAGCAATCGCCGAAATCGCAAGGGCGATGCCGGACAAGCGCATTGCGTTCACGCGCGAGACGGAGCCGTCGGCCGAGTCGGCAGGCGTCCTCGATGCGATCGTGACCGACGCGCAACGCGCGGCTGCGCTCGCAGCCGCCGCCGGCGTCGAGGTGCGGTGGATCGCAACCGGCACGAACGACGAGCCCGGCAGCGACACCACCAACGCGCGCGTGCGCGCGGCGCGCGCGCAATGGCTTGCCGATGCGCTCCGCGCGCGCGGCATCGCGAACGTCGCGAACGCAACCGACGACGACGCGACGGCGCGCGCGGCGCGCCAGCGCGGTGCGTTCCTGCGGCTCGCCGGCGCGGACGCGAGCCCATGAACGCCGTCGCCCACAAGCTCTGCATGCTCGGCGACTTCGGCGTCGGCAAGACGAGCCTCGTCGCGCGTTTCGTGCATTCGACGTTCTCGGAAAAATATCTGACAACGGTCGGCGTCAAGGTCGACAGCAAGGAAGTCGCGCTGCCGGGCCGCGCGCCGATGAAGCTCGTCGTCTGGGATATCGCCGGCCGCAGCCAGCTCGATTCGTTGAACATGACGTATCTGCGCGGCGCATCGGCGCTCCTGCTCGTCGCCGACGGCACGCGCGAAAGGAGCCTCCATGCCGCGCTGAATCTCCTGATGCAGTCGCGCACGTTGCTGCCCGACGCGACCATCGCGCTCGCGGTCAACAAGCTCGATCTCGTCGAGCAATGGGAAGTCGCGCCGGCCGCGCTGGCGGAACTGCGCCGCTCGCTGCCCGTGCACGAGACCAGCGCGCGTTCCGGCGCCGGCGTCGAGGCCGCGTTCGCCGACATCGCGACGAGGCTCGCACAGTGACCTCGCCGTCCTTCCCGAGCGTTCCGTCCCGCGTCAGCACCTATCTTTGCGAGCTCTTCTGGCAGCGCGTGCGCGCGCTGCTGCTGACGTTCGACGCCGGCTGGCGGCTTCGCGACATCCGCGGCGATGCGATCTACTACGGCGTCGACGGCAGCAATCCCGGGCAGAGCGTGCAGATGCTGCGCGATCTCTTCATCGGCCTCTCGATCGACGAGCCGCAGGATCTTCCGTTCGTCGAGCTCCCGAACGGCACCAGCGCGCACCTGCACCTGATTCCGGATCGCGACGCGTTCCACGTGCTGCTGCTCGACGCGGCCGCCGAGCGCGATCGCCAGCGCGCAACGCAGCAGCTCGGCAACGAGCAGGCGCTCGCGAGCCAGGCCAAGTCGAAGGCGATCGGCCAGCTCAAGCAGATCCGCACCGAGCTCGAGCGCCAGCACGCCAAGCTCGAGGAGGCGCACGCGCTGAAGAACGCGCTGATCGCGACGCTGAGCCACGAGTTCCGCACGCCGCTGACGTCGATCTTCGGCTACCTGCAACTCGCGGACCGGCGCGCGCACGGCGACGCCTCGCTGCACGAGGCGCTGCACGCGGTGCGCCGCAACGCGACCTATCTCTTCACGCTCGCCGAGAATCTGCTCGAATACGGCCGCAGCGACGGCGCGGCGCCGCTTCTGAATCCAACGCCCGTCGACCTCGATGCGCTGGCCGCCGACCTCGATGCGATGTTCCGGCCGCTCGCCGAGGAAAAAGGCCTCGATTTCCGCGTCTCGCTGACGATCGACGACGTCGAGCAGCCGGTGTTCGACGAGATCCGCCTGCGCCAGATCCTCGTCAACCTGCTGTCGAACGCGGTGCGCTACACGCGCCACGGCGAGATCGCGGCCGAGATCGTCTGGCGCGGCGGCGAGCTTTCGGCCGTCGTCAGCGACACCGGCATCGGCATCGCCGCGGCGCATCGCGATACCGTCTTCATGCCGTTCAATCGCGGCGGCCATGCAGGCCGCAAGGGCGCCGGGCTCGGACTCAGCATCGTCAGGCGCATGGTCGACCAGATGCGCGGCACGCTGGCGTTCGAATCCGAGGTCGGCCGCGGCAGCGCGTTCCGCGTGACGCTGCCGTGCGGGCGCGAGCGCGCCGCCGCGCACGCCGACGATGCGATCGCGCCGCGCTTCTGGCTGCAGGGCCGCAGCATCCTCGTCGCCGACGACGACACCGACATCGCCCACCTCCTCGAAGCCCTGCTCGGCGATCTCGGCTTTCGCGTGCGCGTGGTCGGCGATGCGCAGAGCGCGGTCGTCGAGGCGATCGCCGGCCGGCCCGACGTGCTGCTGATCGACGTCGAGCTCTCGGGCCTGTCGGGCAACGCGGCCGTCTACAAGCTTCGCTCGCGCGGATACAAGGGCCGCATCGTCACGCTCTCGGCGACGGCGACGAGCGAGGCGCGCGAGGCGGCGCTGCGCGCCGGCGCGGATCACTATCTGACCAAGCCGCTCAACGTCGAGCAGTTCGTGCACGTGATGCAGCAGGCGGCGAGCGCGGGCTGGAACGGAGGCGGCGATGGCAGCGTTGGCGCGTGACAGGGTGACGACGGCGAACGAGATCGCGGGCACGCGCATCGTGCGCCACCTCGGGATTGTGCGCGGCATCACCGTGCGCTCGCGCAGCGTGATCGGCAACTTCGGCGCCGCGCTGCAGACGCTCGTCGGCGGGAACATCACGCTTTTCACCGAGCTCTGCGAGCGCGCGCGCGGCGACGCCTACGATCTCATGGTGCAGCATGCGGCCGAGATGGGCGCGAACGCGATCATCGCGATGCGCTACGACGCGAACGAGGTCGCGCAGGGCGTGACCGAGGTGCTTGCGTACGGAACGGCGGTCGTCGTCGAGCCGGCGCGCTGATGCGGATCGACTCGACGCGGCGCGACGCGTCGAGCGCGACGACGATGTCCGCGAGAGCGGGCAACGTGCGCAGCGCGTGCCGGCTGAGCCGCTCGTAATGCATCAGGAACCGGCGAAGGTCCGCGCGCGACATGGCGCGTGGCGCGCCGCGGCGGCGCAGCGCGCGCTCGGGCTCGTCGCGCCAGCGGGCGACGACGTCGAACCCTGGCGCCGCGAGCATGATCAGAGCGTCGAGGCGGCGCCAGAGCGCGGCGTACTCGCCGGCGAGACGCGCGTTCACCCAGGATCGCCAGCGACGGTCGCCGTCCTCGATGCGTTCGATGTCGTTGGCGGGGCGCGCGAGCGCGCGCGGCGATTCGGGCGGCACGCCGATGCACCAGCCTTCGAGCAGGATCAGCCGCGGGGGCGACGCCACGCGACGCCAGCGCGACGGCGCCAGTCGGGTATCGCGTCCCTTGTCGAAGCGCGGAACGCGCGCCGGATCCTGCGGCGATGCATCGCCGAGCGCGCGGACGGTGTCGACGAGGAGGGCGACATCGTGCGTGCCCGGCACGCCGCGTGTCGCGAGCAGCGGATGCACGTCGCGTGCGAGCGCGGCCCGGTCGCGGCGGCCGAGATAGAAGTCGTCGAGCCCGAGCACTTCGGTCGCGACGCCGCGTTCGCGCGCCGCCGCGGCGAGCTGCGCCGCGAGCGTCGATTTCCCGCTCGCCTGCAGGCCCGACACGCCCACCAGCGCGGCCCGGCGCGGCGGCAGACGCGGCAGCAGCGCATCGAGCAACGCGTCGACGGTGGTCCGGTCGTAGCCGGCGCGCGTGCTAGCATCGCGACGCATGAACGGTGACTCCCCGCGCGAAGATGCGCTCGCACTCTACCAAGAGGCGCTGGCGACGTTCGACGGACTGCTCGACGCGGCGCGCGCGAGCGGCGACAGCGAGCCGACCGCGATGACGCTCGCGACCGCCGACGGCGAAGGCCGCGTATCGGCGCGGGTCGTCCTGCTGAAGGGCGTCGGCGCGGATGGCTTCCGTTTCTACACGAACTACGAAAGCCTCAAGGGCACGCAGCTCGCCGAGCATCCGCGGGCCGCGCTCTGCTTTCACTGGAAGCTGCTCGGCGAGCAGGTGCAGGTGCGCATCGAAGGCGCCGTCGCGAAGGTGACGGACGACGATTCCGACGCGTACTTCGCGACGCGCGCGCGCGGCAGCCAGATCGGCGCGTGGGCGTCGCTGCAATCCCGCGCCTTGCCGGATCGCGGCACGTTCGAGGAACGCGTCGCCGAGTTCGAGAAACGCTTCGACGGCGTCGCGGTGCCGCGTCCGCCGCACTGGGGCGGCTATGCCGTGCGGCCGGACCGCAGCGAGTTCTGGTACGGCGCGCGATTCCGCCTGCACGAGCGCGTGACGTACGTGCGCGAACACGACGGCTGGCGAAAGGGCATGCTGTATCCGTGACGCGCGGACCGCGACGCATCGTCTGCCTCACCGAAGAACCGACCGAAGTGCTCTACGCGCTCGGCGAGCAGCAGCGCATCGTCGGCATCTCGGGCTTTACCGTGCGCCCGCCGCGCGCGCGCAAGGAAAAGCCGAAGGTTTCCGCGTTCACGAGCGCGAAGACCGACGCGATCCTCGCGCTGGAGCCCGATTTCGTGATCGGCTTTTCCGACATCCAGGCCGACATCGCGCGCGACCTGATTCGCGCCGGCATCGAGGTCTGGATCTCGAATCACCGCAGCGTCGAGGGCATTCTCGATTACATCGTGCGGCTCGGCGCGCTCGTCGACGCCGCCGCAGCGGCGAACGCGTACGCGGCGAAGGCACGCTCGCATCTCGCCGACGTCGAGCGCGCGGCGGCGAAGCTGCCGCGACGTCCGCGCGTCTACTTCGAGGAATGGGACGAGCCGCCGATCACCGGCATCCGCTGGGTCGCCGAGCTGATCCGCATCGCCGGCGGCGACGACGTGTTTCCGGAACGCGCCGCGATGCCGCTGGCGCGCGATCGCATCCTTGCCGATCCGGACGAGGTCGTCCGTCGCGCGCCGGACATCGTGCTCGGCTCATGGTGCGGCAAGAAGTTCCGGCCCGATCGTGTCGCGGCGCGGCCGGGCTGGTCCACGATGCCCGCGGTGCGCGACGGCGAGCTCCATGAGATCAAGTCGCCGATCATCCTCCAGCCGGGGCCCGCGGCGCTGTTCGACGGGCTCGATGCGATGCATGCGCTTTTCGCGGCGTGGGGCGAAAGATTGAACCACGAAAAACACGAAGGACACGAAGAAAAAGCAACTTGAAGTTCTTTTCCTTCGTGGTCTTCGTGTTCTCCGTGGTTCAATCTTCTCGTTTTCGACGCTCAATCCGCGACGAAAAGAGCTGCACGAGCGAGTCGCCGATCATCCTGCAGCCGGGACCCGCGGCACTGTTCGACGGGCTCGATGCGATGCGTGCGCTTTCGTGGCGTGGGGCGAAAGATTGAACCACGAAGGACACGAAGGACACGAAGAAAAGCAATTTGAAGTTCTTTTCCTTCGTGCTCTTCGTGTTCTCCGTGGTTCAATCTTCTGGTTTTCGACGCTCAATCCGCGACGAAATCCTGATTGAACCTCAGCGTGTACGCCGGCGCTGCGCCTTCGGGCGTGATCGCGATCGTGAACGTGTAGGTATCCGGCGCGCTCAGCGGGAACTCGCTGATGTACGAGACGGTACCGTCCTCGACGAGCTCGCGGAACCTGAGCGGCGCGCTGTCGCCGCCGAGCGAGGTCGCCTTGCCGGCGACCGCGGCACGCACCGGCGTCGTCTTGCCGTCGGCCGCCTTCTGCTCGATCGCGACGTTGACGAGGCCGCGGCTGCGCGACTGCGTGATGCCGTAGCTCTTCGCCATCGCGGGCAACAGGCGCGCAGTCGGGAGCGCGCTGTAGTGCACCGTCATGTCGCCGAAGGTCTGCTCGTATTGCGAGCGCGCGGCGAAAGGCACGAGTGCGAGCGCGAATCCGATCGAGGCGGCGAGACGCACGCGTCAGCCCTGCGCGAGCCGAAGGCCGAGATCGAGCAGCGGCTTGGCGATCAGCACGCGCGCGAGCGTGATCACCAGCAGCACGATCATCGGCGAGAAATCGAGGCCGCCGACATTCGGGATCAGGCGGCGGAACGGCCTCAGCACGGGCTCGGTCAGCTGCATGACCAGCGGCACGACCGGGTGGTAGCTGTCCGCGCCGACGAAGCCGAGCACGACCCGCACGAGCACGAGCACGATGTAGAGCAGCAGCACGAAGTCGATCAGATCGGCGAGCGCGAGCACGGCGAGGCCCAGCACGCCGAGCGTCTGCCCGACCGTCGCGTAGAGCAGCACGAGCTTCAGCGCCGTCGCGAGCCAGGCGAGCGTGATGCCCGCGATGTCGAGGTTGCGCCATGCCGGAATCACCTTGCGCAGCGGCATCAGCACCGGATTCGTCGCCTTGTAGAGGAACTGGCAGATCGGGTTGTAGAAGTTCGCGCGCACCCATTGCAGCAGCACGCGCAGGACGATCAGCGCGATCAGCGCGCCGAAGACGAACTGGATGACGATCTGTCCCGCGTTGGCGAAATACCCCATCGTGCGTCCTTTCGATCAGGTCAGAGGCGTCATGGCGTGCGCGCGGACAGCTCGCGTCCGCGCTCGGTCGCGGCGGCGACGGCGTCCGAGACGAGCTCGCGGAATCCGCCTTCCTCGAACGCGGCGAGCGCGGCGGCCGTCGTGCCGCCGGGCGAGGTCACGCGTTCGCGCAGCGTCGACGGCGCCTCGCCGCTCTCGGCGAGCATGCGGCCGGCACCGAGGCAGGTCTGGCTCGCGAGCATGCGCGCGGTCTCGCGCGGCAGACCCTGCGCGACGGCTGCGTCTTCGAGCGCCTCGACGAGCAGGAAGAAATACGCCGGCCCCGAGCCCGACAGCGCCGTCACGGCATCCATCAAGGCCTCGCGCTCGATCCACGCCGTGCGGCCGGCGGCGCCGAGCAACGCCTCGGCGCGCGCGCGGTCGTCGGCGCTCGCGCGCACATTGGCGATCAGGCCGGTCGCGCCGGCACCGACCAGCGCCGGCGTGTTCGGCATCGCACGCACGATCGGAAGCGGACGGCCTATCCAGCGTTCGATCTGCTCGATGCGGATCCCGGCCGCGATCGAGACGATCAGCGGGGACGCATCGCCGAGCGCGTGGCCGAGCTCGGCGCAGACGCTTTGCAGCACCTGCGGCTTGACCGCGAGCACGATCGTTCCCGCGTCGCGGATCGCCGCGGCCGTGGCCGCGTGCGCGTCGATCGCGAAATCGCGCACGAGCGCATCGCGCGCGCCGGCGTCGGGCTCGGCGACGGCGATCGATGCCGCGGCGACGCCGCCGCGGATCAGCGCGCCGATCAGGCTGCGTGCCATGTTGCCGCCGCCGATGAAGGCGATCGAGCCGGGATTCGGGATTCGTGATTGGGGATTCGGCGGCATCGGGTCGCGGGCGTGCTGCAGTTGCACAAGCATAGCAAGCGCGGCGCGCAGCCGGCCGCCATCGGCGTGTTCCGAATCCCGATTCACGATCCGGCGCGCCGGCTCCTTGCGCCGAACAGCGCCGAGCCCACGCGGACCATCGTCGCGCCTTCGGCGATCGCGAGCTCGAAATCGTCGGACATGCCCATCGAAAGCGTATCGATGCCGGCGCGCGCCGACGCCAGCGTGTCGAACAGCGCGCGCATGCGGCGGAATGCCGCGCGTCGGCGGGCGAGGTCGAGCGGTGCCGGCAGCGCCATGAGGCCGCGCAGACGCAGCGTCGGATGACGGCCGACCATGTCCGCGAGCTGCGACACATCGGCCGGGGCGCAGCCGGACTTGCTGTCTTCGTCGTCGATGTTGACCTGGATCAGCACGTTGAGCGGGGCCAGGCCGGCATCGCGATGGCGCGCGAGCGGCTCGACCAGTTTGGCGCGATCGAGCGTCTGCAGCCAGTCGAAGTGCCGCGCGACGTCGCGCGCCTTGTTCGACTGCACGGGACCGATCGCATGCCATTCGAGCGACAGATCGGCGAGCGCGGCCTGCTTGGCGATCGCTTCCTGCACGTAGTTCTCGCCGAAAGCGCGCGCGCCGCACGCGGCGAGCGCGCGGATCGCTTCGGGCGGATGCGTCTTGCCGACCGCGACGAGCGTCACGCCGCCGCGCGGGGCCGCGCGCGCGATGCGCGCGTTGACGTCGTTCCAGGCGGTGGCGAGCGCGTCGTCCGTCATGCGGCGATTATCGCGCGGTCGGCGGGACTTGCAGCGAGGGCGGCAGCGGCGGCAGGTCGTGACGCGCGCGAAAGCGCGGCGAGAACACGTTGAGCTGCTCGCGGCGCATGAGATCGAGCGTGGCGATGCGCACGCTCGGGACCCAGCCGCAGAGCGTCAGGTGGTTGATCGGGCAATCGGACGGCACGTGCGCGGGGTCTTCGGCCAGCGCGATCGCCTCCGCGTCGAGCATCCGGTTGAAATCGATGTTCGAAGGGGTCGTGAGGTGGCGCCCGTAGACGAGCGCGGCGCAGGCGAGCACCACAACGCTCGCGGCGAATGCGGCGAACGGTTCGGACGAACGCGCGCTGCGCGCGGCATTCGACGCGGCGACCATCAACATCGCGACGAGCTGCAGCATGTAGAACACGAGATAGCGCGACTGCATGAAGTAGTCGAAGCCGTAGCGCGGCACGCGCGCCCAGAAGATGCCGGCGAGCGTGGCATAGAAGAACAGCATCAGTCCGGCAGCGACGAACGCGAGGCGCGCGTGGTCGCGCCGGACGATGTCGCGCCAGAACCAGAGATGGCCCGCCGCGATCAGCACCGCGGCGGGCACGAGCCAGGTCCAGAACGCGTCGGCGCCGTGCAGCAGCTTGATCCGGTGCGGCGCGGCGACGACCGCGCCGAGCGGCACGACGATCGCCTTCCATGCCTCGCCGGCGTGTCCGAAGAACTGGTCGAAGCGCTGGCTCGTCGTCACGCCGGATTGCAGCGCGGGGAACGCGAGCGCGTAGCCGGCGACGTAGAGCACGACGGCGATGCCGATCGCCGCGATCAGGCGCGCCGGGCTACGCGTCGACGCGAGCCTGCGCCAGTGGAACGCAATCAGCACGACGATCGCCGCCGCGCCGAGGATCGCGGACGTGTCCAGCACGAGGCACGCGACGAGCGTGCCGGCGGCGAGCAGGAATGGCTGATCGCGCTCGACGCAGCGGTACGCGAACGCGAGCATCAGCGCGATGCCGAGCGGATAGAACAGCGACAGCGTCGCGAGCGACCAGCTGAAGACGCCGTCGTCGTTCAGCGACAGCACGACAGCGGTCAGTCCGAGCGTCGTCAGCGCGTTGACGGTCTTCGCGCGCGGCTGTCCTTTGGTGTCGGCGCGCACGATCGCGACGACGACCGCGATCAGGGCGATGCCGAACGCGATGCCGGTCAGTGCCTCGAACGCGAAGTCGAGGTCGAAGCAGCGCGCATAGACGAGCAACAGGACCTTCTGCAGCGGCTGCGAGTGATCGAGGCTGTTGCGCTTGGCGAAGAAGTCGGCGAGCGACAGCGTGCCCGCGTAGTAGCGGGCGAGGAACGTCGCGACATAGGCCCAGGCGTCGGCGGTCGCGACGAAAAGCGTGCCGCGCCAGGCGAAAACGGTCGTCACGGCAGCGATGAAGACCGCGCACGCGTAAGCGGCGAGCCGTCCTGCTGCGGCGATCCATGCCTTGTTTTCCATCGAGAATCCCTTGAAATCGGTGCGAGCGGCGTCAACCGATCGTGAAGGACGTCACAGAGACTGCGACCGTCGCCACCTGATGATAATTCCCGGGGGCGGCGGGACGGCTATACTGCGGGAAACTGCGGCTGGCGGCCGCGCGCTGCTTCGTCGGGGGAACCGCATGGATATTGCCGAGCTGCTGGCCTTTTCGGTCAAGAACAAGGCCTCGGACCTTCACCTGTCGGCGGGCCTCCCGCCGATGATCCGCGTCGACGGCGACGTCCGGCGGATCAACATCCCTGCGCTCGACCACAAGCAGATCCACTCGCTGATCTACGACATCATGTCGGACAAGCAGCGCCGCGACTACGAGGAATTCCTCGAAGTCGACTTCTCGTTCGAGATCCCGTCGCTGGCGCGCTTCCGCGTCAACGCGTTCAACCAGAACCGCGGCGCCGGCGCGGTGT
>CALFNI010000633.1 GCA_937902695.1 uncultured Rhodanobacteraceae bacterium | reverse complement strand
CGCGCGTCGCATGCGACCGGTCGGCGCCGGGCAGCGCGACGACGAACTCCTCGCAGCCGAAGCGGCCGATGATGTCCTGCTCGCGGAGCTCCTCGCGCATGATCGTGGCGAGCGTGCGCAGGGCGGCGTCGCCGGCTTCGTGACCGAGCCGGTCGTTGAGCTCCTTGAAGCGGTCGAGATCGAGGAACAGTACCGAATAGGACGCGCCGTCGCGGCGAAGCTCCTCGTCGAGCGCGAGCACGCGATCGGTCCAGCCGCGGCGGTTGTAGAGGCCGGTCAGCGAATCGATGTCGGCCAGGCGCCGCGCGTGGTCGCGATCGCGGCGGAGCGCGAGGCTGCGGTCGGCCAGCCCGAGCGACAGCACGAGCGCTTCGAACGCGCCGGCACCGAGCGCGGCTTCGTCGCTCCAGGTCCAGCCGGCGGCGATGCCGTAGAGCTGCAGGCTGCCGATCACCGTCACGATGAGCAACGGCGTCCAGCCGGCGAGAAAAAAATATGCATAGCGGGAGCCGTGCCACGCGGCCGCGATCGCCGTGCCGAGCAGGATCGGGCCGCCGATGATCAGCAACGGATTGATCAGCGCACGGCCGACCTCGTGCGCGCTCTCGATCGGTGCGATGCCGAGCGCCGCGAGCGCGCCGACCGCGCCGGCATAGCTCAGCAGCACGCGACGCCAGCGTGGCGCGTGACGTGGCAGATGGGCGAAGCGATCGAGGAACAGTACGGCGGCGACGATCGAGATCGCGGTCGCGAGCCGCCCCCAGACACGCGGCGCGGCGGCGAGCGCGGTCCAGCCGAGCGGATCGACGACATAGCCGCTCTGCAAGATCATGATCAGCGCGTAGCAGAGCACGAAGAGCGCGTAGTAGGCGAACGCGGCATCGCGAAGACGCAGGCCGAAGAACAACGCGATGACGGCCATCGCGAGCATCGTCGCGAGACAGGCGCTCGCGATCGCGAGACGCATCGCGTCCTGGCGGTGGTATTCGGCGACCGGACGCAGCGAAAACGCCGTCGCCGACGCGATCACGCCGCTCGCATCGACATGGAGTCTCAACGCGTCGCCATCTGCCGGCGCGACGGCGATCGCAAACGCGACGCAGCCGTGGCACGGCAACGCGCCCTCCGTCGGCTGCATCATGTTCGCGCGCTCGGGCGCCGCGCCCGCGCGGTAGAGAACGAACGTCTGCAGGCCCGGCGTCGCCACCTCCAGCACGAAGGGAGCCGCGGGCCAGCGGCCGGACGCCGGCCTCAGCACGACCCAGCTGCCGTTGTCGCCGCCGTCGAATGCGGTCAGGCGCGCCGGGTCGAACGCCCTCAGCGAAGGATCGTCCGCACGCACCGCTGCGGCGGTTTCGCCCTGCACGGCGGGCCGCCACGCGCCGGTCAGTGCCGCCGTCTCGGCGACGGAGCACAACGGAACGAAGGTCAGCATGAAGCCGATCAGGAAGCGACGCACGATGCTCGATGGACGCGGTGGGACGAACGCTACTGCAAGACGCGCGCCACACCGAGCGCCGGTCACGCATGGCTTTGGGACGGCTGCGGCTGTTCGGAACGCGCAGTCTGCGCGTGAACGCGACACTCGCGCCGCGCCAGGGGCGTTGGAGATTCCTGAAAGTCCCGACGACGCGCAGTGCGTTCAGCGCGCGTCGTTCTTCGCCGCGGCGTCGGCTCCGCCGTCCGGAGCGCCGGCGGATCCGGCGCCGAAGTTCTGCTCGGCGAGCGCTTCGAGCTTCTCGCGATACGTCTTTACATCCATCGCGCCCATCGTCCGTGACACGACACGCTGATTGCCTGAACCGCCGAGCTGCGCGACTTCCGTTTCGAAGCGCTTGCGGGCCTTCGGCAGTGCGACGTCGTCGCCGTACTGTTTCTTCAGGTCGCGCCAGATCGCGTTCGCCTGCTGGTGCTCGGCGTCGGTTGCGCCATCCCACGCGGCGGCGAGCGATGCCTGCATCGTCGGATTCTTCCGCTCCGCCGAAAGCGCGAGCCAGGCAAGCCCGCGCGGACGATCCGCCGCGACGCCGATACCCTTGAAGTAGGCGAGGCCGAGGTTGTACTGGGCGTCCTTCATCGCCCAGCTTGCGGACGCCTGCCACGCGTCGATCGCGGCCGCGTGCTGGCCTTTCCGGTACGCGTCGAGACCTTTCTGGAAGAACGAAACGCCCGGGAGATACGGCGCGATCTCTTCCTGGAGCTTCATCGGCTGGGCGGAGTCGAAAAGCATCACCTGCGCGCGTACCGGCGACGCGGCGAGGAGCGCCGCGAGCGCAACTGCGATCCCGATCGACGATCGAGCGAGCCGAGCGGTACGCATCGTGGTCTCCGGCGTGGTGCCGGCGCGGATTATCCGCGGCGATCGGTGCGGCGATACCGCGATGCGCCGCGGCGTTGCGCTGGCGCGGGGAAGCGAAGCGTCGTTGCGCCAGCCGGATTCGTCGCACCCGGACGCTACAATCGGGATTCCGTACTCGGGCCGCCACCATGACGCCGAACCCTGCCTACGTGCGCGCCGTGCAGGACATCGTGCACGCGTCGCCCTACCCCGCGCTGATCGGCATGAAGATCACCGGGCTCGAGATCGACGGCTGCCGCGTCGAGCTCGACCTGCGCGGCGACCACATGCAGCCGTTCGGCATCGTCCACGGCGGCGTGCTGGCGACGCTGATCGATACCGCGACGTTCTGGGCCGCGTTCATGCGGCTCCCCGAGGACGCGGGACTCGTCAACGTAGACCTGAAGCTCAACTACCTGAAGGCGGTCGCGAAGGGACATCTGCGCGCCGAAGGCGAATGCCTGCGCGCCGGCCGCCAGATCAGCTACACGATCGCGAGCGTCTACAACGAGACCGGCGAGCTCGTCGCGCACGGCACGTCGACGATGATGGCATTGCCGGGCAAGGGATTGCGCGTCGGCGTTCCGAAATTCATCGCGGATTGACAGATGGCGAGCGCAGCGCGCCGCACTTTATACAAAGCCGCCGCGTCCCACTCGAAACCTTTGGAAACGTGACATAAGATGTCCGCGTCCGCCCGGGTCCTGGGCGCTGCGGGATCCCGGATGGAGGCCGCGCTCGACCGGCTGCTGTTGGAAGAGAATCCGGATGCCGTCATGGTCACGACGGCGTCCGGCAACGTGGTGCATTGGAGCCGCGGCGCCGAGCGGATGTACGGCTACGTGTCGGCCGAGGTCCTGCACCGCCGGCTTGCCGACCTGATCCTTGCACGCGGCGCCGATGCCGAGCTCGGGCGCCTGCGCGAAGAGGCGTTCCGCACCGGCCAGGCGACCGGCGAAGGCGTGCGCCTGCGCAAGGACGGCACGACGATCTACGTCGACGTGTCGGTCAAGACGATTCCCGGCGACGACGGCGAGATCCAGTACCTCATCGTCACGCACAAGGACGTGACGGCGCTCAAGGTGCTGCGCGACGCGAAGCTCGTCGAGGCGAAGTTCGGGAGCCTGGTCGAATCGGTGCCGGACGGCATCGTGATGTCGAACTCGTCCGGTCGCATCGTGCTCGCGAACGCGCACGCCGAGCGGCTGTTCGGCTACAAGCGCGGCGAGCTCCGCGGCGCGTCGATCGATTCGCTCCTGCCCGAACGCCTGCGCGAGAACCATGTCGGACACCGCGCCGCCTATTTCGGCGCGCCGCGCACGCGCTCGATGGGCGCCGGGCTCGCGTTGAAGGGCCGGCGCAAGAACGGCAGCGAGTTTCCGCTCGAAGTCAGCCTGAGCCCGGTCGAGATCGAGGACGGCACGCTCGTCATGAGCGCGGTGCGCGACGCGAGCGAGACGCGCAAGACCGAGCAGAAATTCCGCGGCCTGCTCGAATCGGCACCCGACGCGGTCGTCATCGTCGACCCCGACGGCCGCATCGTCATCGTGAACTCGCAGGCGGAGAGGCTGTTCGGCTACGACCGCCGCGACATGCTCGGTCGCAAGGTCGAGCTGCTCGTGCCCGAACGGTTCCGCACGCACCACCCCGGTTTCCGCGACGGGTTCTTCCGCGATCCGCATCCGCGCGCGATGGGCGCAGGCGTGGAACTTTACGGACTGCGCTCGGACGGCACCGAGTTTCCGGTCGAGATCAGCCTCAGCCCACTCGATACCCCAGAAGGAATGCTCGTGTCCAGCGCCATCCGCGATATCAGCGACCGCCGCCAGATCGAGATGGCGCTCAACGAGAAGAACCGCGAGCTGCAGAGCGCCGCGGAGGCGAAGGACCGCTTCCTTGCGAACATGTCGCATGAGCTGCGCACGCCGCTCAACGCGATCATCGGCTTCACCGGCACGCTCCTGATGCGCTTGCCGGGACCGCTGACCGACGCGCAGGAAAAGCAGCTCAACACGATCCAGGGCAGCGCGCGCCACCTGTTGTCGCTGATCAACGACCTGCTCGACGTCGCCAAGATCGAATCGGGCAAGCACGAGCTTCGCCTGAGCCCTGTCTCGTGCGCCGAGGTCATCGACGAAGTCGCCGCATCGCTGCGTCCGCTCGCCGAGAAGAAGGGCATCGCGTTCGAGGTCGCGGCAGCCGCCGATCTCGTCGTGCGCACGGACCGCCGCGCGCTCAGCCAGATCGTCATCAATCTCGTCAACAACGCGATCAAATACACGGACGACGGCACGGTCACGATCCAGCTCGTGCGCCATCGCGCGGGGGCCGACGCGCTCGGCGCGATCGAGATTGCCGACACCGGCACCGGCATCCGGCCCGAGGATCAGGCCAAGCTGTTCCACGCGTTCAGCCAGATCGACGGCTCGACGACGCGGCGCCACGAAGGCACGGGCCTTGGCCTGCATCTCTCGCAGAAGCTCGCCGACTTGCTCGGCCTTCGCATCACGTTCGCGACGCGTTTCGGCGAAGGCAGCACGTTCACGCTTCACCTCAAGGACGCATGAGGCTCGGATCGTGGCCCGCATCCTGCTGATCGAAGACAATCCCGACAACCTCGACCTGATGTCGTATCTCCTGACGGCCTACGGCCACGCGGTGACGACGGCCGAGGATGGCGAAAGCGGCATCGCGACGGCGCTTGCGACGCGGCCCGACCTCGTCGCGTGCGATATCCATCTTCCGGGCGTCGACGGCTACGGCGTCGCGAAGGCGCTCAAGGCCGACGCGGCGCTGACCGCAGTCCCGGTGATCGCGGTGACGGCGCTTGCGATGGTCGGCGACCGCGAGAAGATCCTGGCGTCCGGCTTCGACGGCTACATCACCAAGCCGATCGATCCGCAGCGCGTCGTCTCCGAGCTCGATGCGTTCCTGCCGGCCGGCCTGCGCGGCTCGACGCCGGACAACGGCTTCGGTCGCAGCGCCGCGGCGACCGAATCGATGCGGGCGAAGCTCGCGCTGATCCTCGTCGTCGACGATGCGCCGACCAATCGCGAGCTCATCTTCCAGACGCTGACGCCCTATGGCTACGATGTCCGCCTCGCCGAGAGCGTGCCCGACGCCATGCGGCTGCTGGCGACGCTGACGCCGGACCTGATCCTCTCGGACCTGCACATGCCGGGCGAGAACGGGTTCAATTTCATCCGCCGCGTCAAAGACGATCCGCGCCTGGCCGTGCTGCCCTTCATATTCATTTCGTCGTCGGTCTGGGGCGAGGACGACCGCGAGACGGCGCTTGCACTGGGCGTCACGCGCTTCGTGCTGCGACCGATCGAACCCCATGCTCTCATCGACGAGATAGCGCGGTGCCTTCCCGCGCGCCGCGGACCCGGCCATGACGACGATCCTTGTCGTTGACGATCGCGCGATCAATCGCGAGTTCCTGGCGACGCTGCTCGGCTACGTCAACTATGTGGTCATCGAAGCCGCCGACGGCGTCGAAGCGCTGGCGCTCGCCCGGCGCGAGCATCCGGACCTCATCATCACGGATGTGCTGATGCCCAACATGGACGGCGTCGAGCTCGCCGACCGGGTGCACGACGATCCCGCCATCGCGGACACGCCGATCATCTTTTATACCGCGACGTATCGCGTGCCCGAAGCGTCGGTGCTCGCCGAATCGTGCCGCGTCGCGGCCGTGCTCGCCAAGCCGGCCGAGCCGCAGGCGATTCTCGATGCCGTAGCGGCCGCGCTCGGCACCGGTCCCGCGCGCGTGCTGATGCCGCAGCAGGCCGCCGCGCCGCCGAGCTTTCTCGGCGCGCGCCTTCCGGCGTATCTCAGCGATCTCAGCGAGCTGCAACAGCGGCTGCGGCGCGTGCTCGATGAAGCCGTCGAGGAAGATCGGCTCGATCGGCTCGATCGACCCGACCGCAACGACACGATCCTGACCTCGTACCAGACGCTCGGCCTTCGCATGGGTGCATTGCTGGAGCTCGGCCTCGTGCTTGCGTCCGAGCGCGATCCCGAGAGCCTGCTCGCGCTTTTCTGCACGGGCGCGCAGGACATCATGAGCGCGACGAGCGCGATGATCGCCGTGCTCGACGCCGACGAGCGCAGGATCCAGGCGCATGCCGCTCGCGGCGTCGGCGGCGACGGCCTCGAGCCTCTTGCCGCAATCGACCCGCGCAGCGGGCTCTTCGCCGACGTGCTGGCCGACGGCAAGCCGCGGCATCTCGTCGGCCGCGCGGCGATCCAAGCCGGCGGCCTCGGCGCGATCGTCCCCGACGCATGCTCGGCGCTCCTCGTCCCGATGCCGCTCCGCTCGACCGCGGCCGTGCGCGGCTGGCTCTGCTTCGCCGGCCGCCTGGGCGGCGATCCATTCGACGACGAAGACGCGCAGTTCGGCATGACGCTCGCCGCACAGTTCGCGCTCGCATACGGCAATCTCACGATGTACGACGAGATCCAGCGCCACGCGGCCAAGCTCGAAGTCGAGATCGTCGAGCGCCGCCGCGCGCAGCAGGAGCTCGCGCATCGCATGAGCCACGATCAGACGACCGGCCGGCCACGCTTCGTGCTGATCGAAGAATACCTGCGCGTGGCGATCGCCGACGCGGCGCTTCGCGGCGGGCGCGTGCTCGTCTTCTACGTCGATATCGATCGCTTCCACACCGTCAATGAAACGCGCGGACGCGCGGTCGGCGATCACGTGCTGCGCACGCTCGCCGAGCGGCTCGAGGCGCTGATCGGCGAGCACGGCCGGCTGGCGCATGTCGCGGGCGACGAGTTCGCGCTCGTGCTCGACGACCGCCACGCGATGTTCGATGCGATCGGCTTCGGCGAAGCCGTCCGCGCGGCGGCCGAGAAGCCGGTGCTCGACGGCAAGGAAAAGGTTTATGTCACGTGCAGCGTCGGCGTCAGCGCGTATCCCGACAATGGACACGGGCCGCTGGAGCTCCTGCGCCAGGCCGAGGCGGCGATGATGCATGCCAAGCGCGACGGCCGGAACTCGGTGCGTGCGTTCTCGAACGATCACAAGCAGCTGCTGCAGGATCGCATCTCGCTCGGACCGCAGCTGCGCGATGCGATCGGCCAGGGACAGCTCGTGCTGCACTACCAGCCGCTCGTCGCCGGCGACTGGCGCGTCTTCGGCTTCGAGGCGCTGCTGCGCTGGGACAGCCCGGGCGTCGGCATCCTGCCGCCGGCGCGCTTTCTCAAGGTCGCCGAGGATTTCGGGCTCATCGTGGACATCGACCATTTCGTGCTCGAGTCGGCCGCGCGCCAGGCACGCGCGTGGCTCGATGCCGGCCTCGCCGCGTTCTCGATCGCGGTCAACGTCTCGGCCATGCAGTTGCAGCGCCCCGATTTCGTCGAGTTCGTCCGCGCAACCCTCGCGCGCTTCGACCTGCGGCCGAACTGCATCGAGCTCGAGCTCACCGAGAACATGACGACCGAGAACGTCCCGCGCATGATCGCGACGCTGCACGCGCTGAAGGCGATCGGCGTGCGACTTTCGCTCGACGATTTCGGCACCGGCTATTCGAGCCTCAATTATCTGCGTCACTTTCCGATCGACACGCTGAAGATCGATCGCTCGTTCGTGCACGACATCGCCTCGGATGCCGGCGCGGCCAACATCTGCCGCTCCGTGATCACGATCGGCCACGAGCTCGGCATGCGCGTGCTCGCCGAAGGCGTCGAGACGGCCGAGCAGGTCGACTACCTGCAGCGGAACGGCTGCGATGCCTACCAGGGGTTTTGGTTCGGGCGGCCGATGCCCGCGGAGCTCGCCGGGCAGCTGCTGCGCGATCGCGATCGGGGCGGACGCGTCGGGCAAGCCCCGGCGGCGGACGCGACGTCATAAGTCCGCTTCCGCAAGGCAGCGGCGTTCCAGCGCTGGCGTTTAGTTAGCTCACATGCTAAATAACAAGCATGCTTCGTGGGCGACGTGAGGCTTCTCAATCGAAAGCGCGCATGGACGCCTACGAAGCGGTGTTCACCGCGCTCGCGCATCCGGCGCGCCGGAGGATCCTCCTGACGATGAACTTCGAAGGCGGCGCCATGAGCGCCGGCGGCATCGCGGACATGTTCGAGCATGCGTGGCCGACCACGACGCGTCATCTCAAGGTGCTCGAAGCGGCCGGGCTCATCGTCCAGGAGCGGCAGGGCCGCAGCCGCCTCTATTCGATCAATCGCCGGCGGCTCGACCTCGTGCGCGAATGGCTCGAGTGGTTCCACAAGGCTCCGTCCTGAACGACGAGGTGCGAAATGGCAACGAAGCGGAAAACGGTCAGGAAATCGGCGAAGAAGACTCCCGTGAAACGCGCGCCCGCGAAGAAGGCTACGCGATCGAAGCCGGCCGCGACGAAAAAACGTGTCGGCAAATCGGCATCGACGAAAGCGCCCGCACGCATGGAAGCCGACGTGCCGAGCCTGTTCCGCATCAACATCGAAGTCGGCAATCTCGACGAGGCCGAACGGTTCTACGGCTCCCTGCTGGGGCTGAAGGGACGCCGACAGGCCGGCTCGCGCGTCTACTACAACGCCGGACCTGTCACGCTGCAGGTCGTCGACATCGCCTCGATGGGCATGGGCGTGCCGCATCCGGCCGCGAAGGCGCTCTACTTCCTCGTGCGCGATCTGGATGCGGTGTTCGCACGCGCCGAAAGGCTGGGCTGCCTGTCGCAGGAAATGGTGCACGGCACCCGCGGCGGCGAAATCACCGTGCGCCCGTGGGGCGAGCGCTCGTTCTATGCCGAGGACAAATGGCTGAACCCGCTGTGCTTCGTCGAGGCGGGAACGACGTATCCGGGCTGATCACGCCGGCTCCTCGTCCGCGCCGACGCGCTGCCGGACGGCCGCGATGTCGCGGATCGGACGAACCTCGACGCAGCCGGTCTCGGTCCACGGGAACGCGGCGGCGATGCGCACGGCGTCTTCG
Organism: uncultured Rhodanobacteraceae bacterium; assembly: GCA_937902695.1. Lineage (GTDB taxonomy): Bacteria > Pseudomonadota > Gammaproteobacteria > Xanthomonadales > Rhodanobacteraceae > Dokdonella_A. The sequence goes on along the minus strand of CALFNI010000633.1, from coordinate 683 downwards.
AGCGTTGGTGCCTCGATGATGTTGTAGCCGCCGAGCATTTCCTTCGTTTCCGCGAACGGACCATCGACGATGCTCGTGCGGCCGCCGCGGATGCGGACGGTCTTCGCGGTGGACGGCGCTTCGAGCTGCTGCGATTCGAGCAGCGCGCCCTGCCCGCGCAGCGCGTCGGCGTGGTTGAAGCAGTCGCGCATCATCGCGTCGGCGCGGCCCGCGGGCAGTGCGTCGACCAGCGTGTCGTCGTTGTAGATCAGCAGCAGATATTTCATGCGTACGAGCGTCCCGATTGAACAAGCGTCACATGTTGCGCCGGTACTCGCCGCCGACCTCGTACAGCGCATGGCTGATCTGGCCGAGGCTGTGCGTCTTCACGGCATCCATCAGCGAGGCGAACACGTTGCGGCGCTCGCGCGCTGCAGCCTGCAGCGGACGCAGGCCCTCCTTCGCATAGCCGTTCCGCGCCGACTGGTACGCGTGCACGTTGGTGATCTGCTGGCCCTTCTCTTCCGGCGTCGAGCGGATCAGCTCGATCGTCGTCGTGATGTCGCCGGCGTGCTCCTTCGGCAGGTAGGTGTTGACGCCGATCAGCGGCAGCGAGCCGTCGTGCTTCTTCTGCTCGTAGTAGAGCGATTCTTCCTGGATCTTGCCGCGCTGGTACATCGTGTCCATCGCGCCGAGCACGCCGC
>CALFNI010000632.1 GCA_937902695.1 uncultured Rhodanobacteraceae bacterium | reverse complement strand
CCGATCTTATCCGCATACCGCTCGAAATCATGGGCGTGATCATCCTGCGCGCCGGGGACATGTCGCCCTGAGCGCTGCGCTCGCCCGACCAGAAGCAGATCATCCCGCCGCTGCACGGCGCGCTGCTGAAGAACGAGCAGGACGTGGGCCTCTTCGAGCGCCTCATTTTCATGAACCGCAACAACCGCTAGGCCGGCGCCCGGCGAGGACGCAAAGGCGCCAGGGTGCGACAGTATGTCGCGGCCCGCGCGCCTGCCGCTGCCGGCATGCAGACCGATCGAACCCGTACGGAGAGCCGTTACATGAGCCGCTGGATAGAGCCCGTTACGCTGAAAGGACAGCACGTCACGCTTGAGCCGCTGACGCCCGATCACGAAGAGGCCATTGCCGCCGCAGCCGCCGATGGCGAGCTGTGGAAGCTCTGGTACACGTCGGTGCCGGCGCCCGGCACGGAGCGCGCGTGGATCGACGCCGCGCTCGCGATGCGCGACAACCTCGGCGCGCATCCGTTCGTGGTGCGCGACGCGACCGGCGACATCGTCGGCTCGACGCGCTTTTTCAACGTCGATTCCGCCAATCGCCGGCTTGAAATCGGCCATACGTGGTACGCGAAACGCGTGCAGCGCACGCCGCTCAACACCGAGGCGAAACTCCTGCTGCTCACGCATGCGTTCGAATCGCTGCATGCGATCGCCGTCGAGTTCCGCACGCATTTCATGAACCATCAGTCGCGCACCGCGATCGCGCGGCTCGGCGCGAAGCAGGACGGCATCCTGCGCCACCATCAGGTCGGCAAGGACGGCGTGCTGCGCGACACCGTCGTGTTCTCGGTGATCGAGCCGGAATGGCCCGCCGTGCGCGCCAACCTGAAGTACAAGCTCGCGCGCTGACACGCCGGCCACGAGCGCTCACGACCATCGCACGGAACATGGCAACGCACGGGCCCGGACACGCAGAGGAAACAGCATGCTGATCGACTTCTTCTATTCGTTGCGCACCGCGAAGCTGCCGGTTTCGGTGAAGGAATACCTGACGCTCCTCGAAGCGCTGAAGGCGAACGTGATCGCGCCGTCGCTCGACGATTTCTACTATCTCGCGCGGCTCACGCTCGTGAAAGACGAGCAGTATTTCGACCGCTTCGACCAGGCGTTCGGCGCGTATTTTCGCGGCGTCGCGGGCAGGACGGAGCTCGCGTTCGACATCCCGCTCGACTGGCTGAAGAAGAAACTCGAACGCGACTTCACGCCCGAGGAAAAAGCGCAAATCGAGGCGATGGGCGGTCTCGACAAGCTGATGGAACGCCTGAAGGCGCTCTTCGACGAACAGAAGGAGCGTCATGAAGGCGGCAACAGGTGGATCGGCACGGGCGGCACGTCGCCGTTCGGGCACGGCGGCTATAACCCGGAGGGCGTGCGCATCGGCGGCGAGGCATCGGGCAATCGCAGCGCCGTCAAGGTGTGGGAAGCGCGCGCGTACAAGGATTACGACGATCAGGTCGAAATCGGCACGCGCAACATCAAGATCGCGTTGCGGCGCCTGCGCCGCTTCGCACGCGAAGGCGCCGCCGAGGAACTCGATCTGACCGACACGATCCGCAGCACCGCGGCGAACGCCGGCTGGCTCGATCTGAAGATGGTGCCCGAGCGCCACAACAACGTGAAGGTGCTGATGCTGCTCGACGTCGGCGGCTCGATGGACGATCACATCAAGCGCACCGAGGAGCTGTTCTCGGCGGCAAAGGCCGAATTCAAGCATCTCGAGTTCTACTACTTCCACAACTGCGTCTACGACTACCTGTGGAAGAACAACCGCCGCCGTCACGCCGAACGCACGCCGACGTACGACGTGCTGCACAGGTTCACGCCCGACTACAAGCTGATCTTCGTCGGCGACGCGACGATGAGCCCGTACGAAGTCGTGCAGGCGGGCGGCTCGGTCGAGGACAACAACACCGAGCCGGGCGCCGTCTGGCTCATGCGTCGGTCCGAGCAGTTCCCGCAGCACGCGTGGCTCAACCCCGAACCGGAAGGTCTGTTGGAATACCGCCAGTCGGTCTTGATCGTCCGCGAAGTGCTCGGCAAG
>CALFNI010000631.1 GCA_937902695.1 uncultured Rhodanobacteraceae bacterium | reverse complement strand
CTGATGCCGGGCGCAACGATACCGCAGCGATCGATCGATGGCGCCAATGGGGCGCCAACCTTTCAAGGCACTCGAAAAACTGCAATCAAACGGCATCGAAACCGCCACGGACCGGTCGCAACGCGTTCCTACGCTGTCCCCGCTCGCCATGTTCGGTGTACGCACGCGGACACGTCCCGTCCCCAAACCCAAAGGCAATCACCATGAAGAAAACTGTGCTCGCGCTCGGCCTTGCGGCCGCCGCGCTGACTCAATCCGTTCTCGCCGCCGAAGGCCCCGTGCCGCGCGGCATCCCGCATCTCGATCACGTGTTCGTGATCATGATGGAGAACCACGGCTTCAGCCAGATCGCGAACAATCCGAACGCCCCGTTCCTCAACGAGTACGCGCAATCGGCGAATCTCGCGACGAACTATTTTGCGGTCGCGCATCCGAGCCTGACGAATTATCTCGAGGTCGTCGGCGGATCGAACTTCGGCGTTCTCAGCGACAACAATCCGGACTGGCACAATGCGGGCTGCAGCACGAACCTCGCCACGGGCGTCGCCGCGACCGACAATCCGCCGACCGGCCCGATCTGCCCGATCGCGGGCAGCGGCACCGATGCCGAGACGCCGGCCGTCGACTACACGAACGAAACGCAGGGCCCGCCCGGCGAGAACAATCTCGACGGCGTCGCGTCGATCCCCGCCGAGAGCAACATCGTCGGCAAGACCATCGCCGATCAGCTCGTCGCGCGGAACGGCAGCTGGAAGGCCTACGAAGAAAGCCTGCCTCCCGAGGGCGCCGATCGCATCAATTACGCGGACGGGTTCTACAGCAACCTGACCGATTTCAGCATGATCTTCCCTGTTTTGAATCCGCCGCTGACGCAGGCCGACGTCGTCTCGCTCTATGCGGCGAAGCACGCGCCGTTCGTCTATTTCAAGAACGTGCAGCGCGGCAACGACCGCGACAACAGCCTGTCCAACATCGTCGGCTTCGAATCCGGCGATGGGCTCTACGCGGACCTCCGCTCGGGCCGCGTGCCGACGTTCTCGTTCATCGCGCCGAATCAGTGCAACGACCAGCACGGCCGCGGCAACGCGGGCGCGTTCTGCAACTACGATCCCTTGGACGACGGCTCGCAGGAAGGCCTGAACCCGGCGCTGATCTATCGCGGCGACGTGACCGCGAAGCGCATCGTCGATGCGATCCACGATTCGCCGGCGTGGCGCCAGGGCCGCAGCGCCATCGTCCTGCTCTGGGACGAGAACGACTACAGCCTCGCACCGAACACGAACCAGGTCATGACGATCGTCGACACGAACTACTCGCGCCACCGCGTCGAAAGCAGCCGCTTCTATACGCACTACTCGCTGCTGAAGACGCTCGAAGGGGCCTTCAACCTGCCGTGCCTCAACCATGCGTGCGACGCGAACGTCGCGACGATGTCGGACCTCTTTGCCGACAGTCATCATTGATCGAAGCCGCGCGGTGGCCGTCGCATCCCGGCGGCTGCCGCGTTCGGTCGGCATGGCCACGGCGACGCGGCTACGCACTCTCGCGGCGCAACCGCGAAGCACGCCACAGTCTCGGAGTCGAAATCCCGCCTAGCATCGTCTCGCAGGGGTTCTTCCGGTCATGAGGGCCGGGAGCCGAATGAGCTGACGAGCATGATGGACAACGTCTGGTATCACGTCGCGACGCAAGCGGACGGCGAGGAAGAAGCACTCTTGTGGCAAGTTGCCCGCGACGATTCGGGCTACATGTGCCGCGTCTGGCCGGTCGAAGGCTTCGAGCGGCGCAAGCTCGAAGCGTGGGTGCGCATGGCGGAGCAGCGCACCCTGCGCGGGCTCGCGATCGAAACGCTTCCGGACATTCCGGGCCGGACGCCCGAGGAAGCGCATTTCTCGAAGATCCACGAGGCGCGCGCGTATCTCGGCACGACCTGGAACACGACGCTGCGGCGCCACGCGGCGACGTTCTTCCGCTTCGTCGATCCCGTGCGCTATCCCGCGGTCGGGTAGCGGCTCACGCCGGAAACGCGAACTGGCCTCACCCTGCCTTCTCCCGCGAGCGGGAGAGGGGAAAACCGGCGCG
>CALFNI010000630.1 GCA_937902695.1 uncultured Rhodanobacteraceae bacterium | reverse complement strand
AAGTACGCCAAGGCCGCGGCGAGCCCCGGCGTCGTCACCGACCTCAATGGCGACGGCCGCGCCGAGCTGACCAACGAGGCCCTCAAGACCTCGCTCGCGCTCGACGACACCGGGAGCTGGACCGCGCTCGTCCCGGACAGCGTGCACCAGCCGCTCGATGCGAAGTCGCAACCCGAGGACGGCTATCGCGAGTTCGGCGACTTCAACGGCGACGGCACCGAAGACCTTCTTCGACTGACGCAAGCCGATCCATCGCGCCCGGGCACGCTGACGGCACAGGTCTTCTGGAACACCGGCAAGGGCTTCTACTCCGACCCGCACGTCGCCACGCTTCAGATCGACGTGCACCCGGACAACCAGATCAAGGTGCCGACGCGCTTTGCCGATCCCGGCCTCCACGTGACCGACGTCGACGACGACGGGCGCATGGATGTCGTCGTGTTCCGGAACGATCACAAGAGCGCGAGCAATCAACCTGCGCCCGAGATCGAGTTCCTGTTCTCGAAGGGCGACGGCACCTTCGCCGAGGCGGACTTGCCGGTCGCCGCCGGCACGCGCGATGACGTCAAGTACTGGCTCGACAACAGCCTGCGCTCGGTCACGCTCAATGCGGGCCTGCTCGAGCGCGACGACGCACGCCTGGCCCTCGAAGCGTATGGCAGCTGGATCCCGGGCGCACAGGTTCTGCTCGCGGCGGTGCCGTATCAGGATTACCTCGTCGTCGGCGGCGACGGCAAGACGCCGGGCCTCGCGGCCGGCTGGAACCTCGCGACGCTCGCCGACACCAACGGCGACGGCGCGATCGACATCGTCCGGCACGTCGGCGGCAACGCGGCGTCGGGCGGGTTCGAGGTGCTCACGCAGGTGCCGCACGAGGGCGGGGATCTGCTTAGCAATGTGACCGACAGCGCGACCGCATGGCCGGCGCTCTCGATCGGCTACTCGAGCCAGTGGACCGATGCGCCGGAGCTGATCGACGGGGATCTCTGCGCTTATCCGCTGCGCTGCGTGAAGTCGGGTCTTACGGTCGTGCGCGTCGTGACCTCGCGCGCGGGGCTCACCGACGTCGCACCGGGACAGGATGCGGCGGGCCAGGGGCACACCTGGACCTACGCGTACCGCGATCCGGTCGCGAACGTGCAAGGGCTCGGCTTCTTCGGGTTCGGCGAGACGCGCGTCCTCGACACCTGGCCCGCTCATCCGGTCGAGACGATCACGACCTACGACCTTCGCACGCGCGATGCGAGCGGGCTTTATCCCGGCGTCGGCGTGCCGGCGCAGGTGACGGTCGCGCAGCCGATCTTCGACGGTGCCCTTGCGCCGAGTGTTGGGCCGGCGCGGATCACCGAGTCGACATACACCTACGCCGTGCGCACGCTCAACGGCGGCGCGACGCACGCGGTGTTCACGCAAGCGGCCGACACGCGCGTCATCGAGACGACGGCGACGTTCGATGCGGCGGGGCAGGGCCCCGATCACCGGCACGTCACGTGGAACGCGGCGCCGCCGACGCTCGAGGTCGGCACGACGCTGACCTTCGACGACTACGGCAACGTCACCGATACGCTGACCAAGACGACGGGCGGGCGCAAGACCGAGGTCCAGACGCCGCGGCTCAACGACACCGTCAACTGGCATCTCGGCCTCACGACCGAGACCGCCGTGATGACGCTGGAGAGCACGAAGAACGCGCTGGCGACGTGGCAGACGACCGACTACACGTACACGGGCGCCGGCGATCTCGAGACGATCGTGACCGAGCCGAACAGCGCCGATCCCGCCCTGCAGGCGACGACGACGTTCGGCTACGACGACTACGGGCTCCCGACCACGACGACGGCGACGACGCCGGGCGAAGCGCCGCGCACGCAGGTGCTCGACTACACGAACCGCTGGCCCGGCGCGCCGGACGAGCACCTCGTCGCGAGCGCCGCCTGGTCCGAGCACGACAACCCCTTGTGCAGCGGCGACTGCCGGCCGGCGGCATGGGTGCTGATCCATCCGGCCTATGGCCTGCCCGTCGCGACGATGGACGTCAACGGCGTCGAGGCGCGCACGGTCTACGACGGCCACGGCCGCCCGGTGCACGCCGAGACCGACGGCACGCTGCCGGTCGACGTGACCTATGCGGGCCGTCCCGACACCTATGGCGGCATGAACGGCCTCCAGGCGACGGCCACGCAGGGCGGGCAAGAGGTCCTGAAGACATTCGATGCGCGCGGCCATGCGCTGCGCCGGAGCTTCATCGGGTTCGACGGGCAGTGGATCAATGCGTTCACGGCCTACGACGCCCTCGGCCGGCCGACGGCGACGTCGCGCCCGAGCCCCGGCACACCGAGCCTTTGGACCGAGGTCACCTACGACAGCCTCGGGCGCGCGATCGCGACGGTGTACCCGGACGGCAGCGCCACCCAGGCGACATACGGCCTGCTCAAGACCGAGCACACCGATGCCGCCGGGCACTACGGCGCGCAGGACTACGACGTCGACGGGCGGCTCATCGCGAGCGAGAACACGCTGCCGGCGGCGCCCGGTTGCGCGAACTGCATCGCCAAGGTCATCCAGACGACCTACCAGTACACGGCGACGCCGACCGGCCCCGTCACGAAGGTCACCGACGATCAGGGCCACGTCACGACGACGCAGTACGACCGCCGCGGCCGTCCGGTGCTCGAGGACGATCCCAGCACCGGCACGAGCGAAGTCACCTATAACGGGTTCGGCGAGGCCAGGCAAACGGTGCACGGCGCGACCGGCGCGACCGAGACGGCGACGTACGATGATCTTGGCCGCACCGCGACGACGACGACGCCGGACGGGCTCACCACGTACACGTTCGACGTCGCACTGCACGGCATCGGCCGGCTCGCGCGGGCGATGAGTCCCGATCAGATCAAGACCGAGGTCCGTTACGACGCGGCGGGGCGCACGATCGGGCTCGATCAGACCGACATGAGCGAGGCGACGGCGCTGAAGCTGAGCATCGACCTTGGCTACGACGCGCAGACGGGGCGCCTTGCGCGCATCGACTACCCGCAAGCGCCCTCGCAAGCCGCGCGCCTGCGGGCGGCTTACGCCTACAACGCCTACGGCTATCTCACGAGCGTGACCGACGCGACGCCGGGCGGCACCGGCACGGCCTTCCAGGAGATCACGGCCCGCAACGCCGATCTTGCGCTCGTCGATGCGACGCGCGGCCTCGAGGCCGGCGTCGGCGGCGGCGCGATCGACGATCATCGCGACTACGATCCGCTGATGGGCCGCCTGTGGACGATCCAGGCCCGGCACGCGGGTGCGAACCGGCTCAACGTCGCCTACGGCTACGATGCCGACGGCCTCGTCGCGGAACGCACGACAAGCGATGAGACGATCACGCTCGATGAGACGTTCCAGCACGATGCGCTGCACCGCCTGACGCAGGCGACGCGGCACGGGATCCCGGTGCAGAACGGCGTGCCGTTCTCGACGACGCTCGAGGAGAGCTACGACAGCCTCGGCAACCGCATCGACACGAAGCGCAACGGGCAGCTCGTCGAGCACCGGAGCTATGGCAGCAACGGTGCGCAACCCTATGCGCTGACGACGCGCGACCTCGTCGATCCGAGCCAGCCGCCGCAGACCCTGAGCTACCAGTACGACGCGCTCGGGCGCCTGAAGGACGACGCGCACCGGGCGTTCGTGTGGACCGCGTTCGACCTCCCCGCGAGCGTGACCGAGGACGGGCAGACCGTGACGTTCCGTTACGACGCGGCGCACACGCGCGTGAAGAAGACCTCATCCGCCGAGACGGTGACGATGTTCGCCGGGCTCTACGAGCAGCACGCCTCGGCGAGCCCGACGCGGCACGTGTTCCACGTCGTCGGCGCCGACGAGGCGGTTGCGGACGTCACCTACACCGAATCCGCAACGTCGAGCCAGCCCGGCACGACGACGGTCGTCTATCCGCTGACCGATGCGCTCGGCAGTACGAGCGCGGTCGCCGACAGCCACGGCACCATCGCCGAGCACGATTACTACGATCTGTGGGGCCTGCGCAGCAACGCCGACGGCACGCCGCTCGCGCAGCCGCTCCTGTTCCAGAGCCTCGTCGGGGCGGGGTTCACGAGCCAGCCGCACGACGAGGACCTGGCCCTCGTCAACATGCAGGGACGGCTCTACGACCCGGCCATGGGCCGCTTCCTCTCGCCCGATCCGATCGTCGGCAATGCCGCGTTCGGGCAGAGCTGGAATGCGTACAGCTACGTCAACAACAGTCCGGTCGACTTCACCGATCCGAGCGGGTTCGAATGCACGGCCGGCATGGCGGTCGCGAATGCGAGCGAGAAGGCGTTCATCGCCTCGGGCACCTGCAATCAGAGCAACAACTACTCGAGCGCCAGCGGCGATGAGGTCGCGGTCAGCGACGCTTCGCGCGTGCCGGCTGTCGCGTCGAACGCCGGTGCCATTATCTCGGGCGAGATGGCGTTCATGCAGGAGCAGGCGCGGAGGGCGGCGAATGAGCAGCAGGTGCAGCAGGTGCATAAGGATGCGCACGGCATCCCCACCAAGACAGCCGATGGTACGCCCGTCGTCTTCCCGCTTCGCTACAACGACACCAACGCGGTCGTCGATGCCACGGGGCGGCGACTCTACGGCCCGATCAACACGAACCCGCCGCTGAACTACACGAACAATCCCATCGAGAAGCGCATGGGGCAGTTCGAGGTGCGCCTGTTCTGCGGCACCAAATGCTCGCAGGCGAGTGCGCCGACGAGCCGGAACGAATCGGCGAAGGCGCCCAGGCAACTGAGCACGCCGCGGATCCTGCGCAATGCCGTGTCGCAGGCGCTGGCGGCGAAGGCGGTGGCCCGTTGGGTCGGCAAGGTCGGCGTCATCATCGACGAGGGTGTCGAGGGAATCATCGATCGGCTCACGCCCGACGGCATGGGCATGAGCGAAGAAGATGAAAAGCTCGTCGCTCAATACCTCGCGAAACTGCGCGCACAGAGAGCGCGAGATATCGACCAAGCCGGACACGCCCATCTCAACAAGGAAATCGCGCTCGCAACCGCGATCGAAAGGAGGAACAGGCTCCGCGATCAATACCTTGCCGCACAGAAAGACCTGCAAGGCCTGGATGCGACCGATGTCGGCATCGACTTGTTCGAAAAGGTGGCTCTGGACGCCAGGAGCGAGTACGACCAGGCAGACGCTGACGTCGAAACGAAGAACTTCGCCGCGCAGGCTGCGTTCGACTACTACAGCGCCTTGATCGACGAGGCGAAAAAGTGGGGAGACTTCGACGACAATTAAGACCGTCGACGTCAGGCGTACCGCTTGCGCAGCATCGCGAAGTACGCTCGCAACCCCTGCGCCTCGCCGCCGCGCGGCCGTCCCGGCTTCTCGCCGTCATTCCACGAATAGACGTCGAGATGGCACCACGACACCGCCTCTGGCACGAACCGCTCGAGATAAAGCGCCGCCGTGATCGCGCCGGCGTGGCGTGATCCGCCCGCGTTCGTGAAATCGGCGATGTACGAATCGAGCAGCGCGAGATACGGGCGCCACAGCGGCAGGCGCCAGAGCGGATCGCTCGTCTCGCGCGCAGCGGCAAGCAACGCGTCGGCGACGTCGTCGCGGTTCGCGAAGAGCGCCGGCAGGTCGGGACCGAGCGCGACGCGTGCGGCGCCGGTCAGCGTCGCGAAGTCGAGGATCATGTCGGGCTTCTGCTCGCCCGCGTACGCCAGCGCATCGCAGAGCACGAGGCGCCCTTCGGCGTCGGTGTTGTCGACTTCGACCGTGAGGCCGCCGCGCGTCCGGATGACTTCGCCGGGACGATACGCGTTGCCGCCGATCGCGTTTTCGACGGCCGGCACGAGCAGCGTGAGCCGCACCGGCAGTTGCGCGTGCAGCACGAGCTCGGCGAGCGCGATCGCGTGCGCGGCGCCGCCCATGTCCTTCTTCATCCAGCGCATGCCGTCGGCGGGCTTGATGTCGAGGCCGCCGGTGTCGAAGCAGACGCCCTTGCCGATCAGCACGAGGTGCGGCGCGTCGGCCGGGCCGCAGGTGAGCTCGGCGAGACGCGGCGCGCGATGGCTCGCGCGGCCGACGGCGTGGATCGTCGGGAAGTTCGACGCGAGCAGCTCGTCTCCGACCCATTCGCGATAGCTCGCGCCAAAGCGGCCGGCGAGATCGCGCACTTCGCCGGCGAGCTGCTCCGGCCCCATGTCCTCGGTCGGCGTGTTGACGAGATCGCGGACGCGGAACGTCGCGTCGACGATCGGACGCACCGTCTTTGCGGTCGACGCGCCGATCGCAAGACGTGCGGCCTTGCGCGGCGCCTTGCGGTAGCGCGTGAACTGGTAGCTGCCGAGTGCCCAGCCGAGCGCGGCGTCGGTTTCGTCGAGGATGAGGCCGCGCGGATCGAGCGCGTAGTCGGCTTCGGGGAGCCTGAGCGGCAGCGTGGCGAGGCCGAACAGCGCATCGCGCCGGTCGCAGCCTGCGAGCACGGCGGCCGGCGCGCCGTCCTTGCCCGGCACGAGCACGAAGCGGCCGGGCTCGCCGGCGAACGCATGCGCCGTGCACCAGCGCCGGACCTCGGCGCCGAACAGCGCGCAGACCGCATCGAGGTTCTCCTTGTCCACTGCGAGCAGCGGTGTCGCGGCAGCCGCGTCCGCGGCATCGACCCATGCGTGCATCCGTTTGTCTCCGGCAGTGCCGCCCTCAGGCGGCGCGGGCAAGTATCCAGGCAGCGAGTTCGTCGAGATCGGCGATCGTCAGATCGGGCGAAGGCCCATGGGACCACGCCGCGCCGCTGCGGTTCAACCAGGCCGTGCGAAGCCCGGCTACACGCGCGCCGCCGACGTCGAGCAGCGGATCGTCGCCGACGTGCAGCACGTGTGCCGGCGCGACGCCGAGCCTGGCGCAGGCGGCCTCGAAGATCGCGGCGTGCGGCTTGGCGTAGCCGGTTTCGCGCGCGCTGATGCAGTGGCGGAAATGATGGCGCAGGCCAATGCGCTCCAGATCGGCGTTGCCGTTCGAGACGCTCACGATCGGCATGCGCGCCGAGAGCGCGGCGAGCGCGGGCAGCGCGTCGGCATAGCATTCGACCGCATTGCGCGCGGCGTAATAGATTTCGAACGCATCGGCGACGTGCGCATCGCCGATGCCGCACGCGGCGAATGCGCGCTCGATCGTGAGCAGGCGCTGCGCGGTGAAATCATGGGCGAGATCGGGCCGCTCGCGGTCGATCGCATCGCGGAGCGCACGCATCGCAGCCACCGGGAACTTCGCCGCGACATCCGGATGCTCGGCGCGCAGCCACGCGTCCAGGCGCAATTCCGCGTTGCGGATCGCAGGCTCGACCGGCCACAGCGTGTCGTCGAGGTCGAGCGAAATCGCGAGGATGCGCACGTCGTTCGCGCGGCGGCGCGCCGTCAGTTCTTGGCGGGATCGGTCGACGACTTGGTGCCGGCGTTCACGTCGCCGAACGAGGCCGGCTTCTCGGCGGTCGCGGCGGCGGCATCGACATTGCTGAAGCGTGCCTTCGGCGCTTCCTTCTTGGCGGGCTTCTCGGTCTTCGCGACGGCGGCCTTCTTCTTCGCCGGCGGCTTCGGCTCGCTCTTCAGGGCAGGCTTTGGCCCCGCGCCCGGCGTCGATTCGCTCTTCGCGGTCGCAACCTG
>CALFNI010000629.1 GCA_937902695.1 uncultured Rhodanobacteraceae bacterium | reverse complement strand
CTCGTGCTGGAGCTCCTGCTCGCCGGTTGCACGACAACGGCATGCCACAAGTTCACGCGCGATCTCGAAGGCGAAGTGCGGCAGGCCGACATCGTCGTCGTCGCGGCGGGGCGACCCGAGCTGATCAAGGGCGACTGGATCAAGCCAGGCGCGGTCGTCATCGATGTCGGCATCAACCGGCTCGAGGACGGCCGGCTCGTCGGCGACGTCGAGTTCGCGCCCGCTGCGATGCGCGCATCATGGATCACGCCGGTGCCGGGCGGCGTCGGGCCGATGACGGTCGCGACCCTGATCGAGAACACGCTGGAAGCGACCGAGACGTTCTTCGACTGACGCTTTCGAGCCTTTTCGCCGACTGTCACGACGCTTCGACTACCATTCGCCCATGCCGTCCCCACGCCTGTCCATCCGCTCGATGCTTCGCTGCGCGATCCTCGCGGTCGCGATCTGCGCCACCGGCTGCGCGAGCCTGGTCGACAGGGCGAGCCAGCGGCTCGCCAGCAACCTCACCGCGGGCATCCTCAGCCAGGACGACGTTGCGACCGCGCGCGACGGCATCCCGTCGTGGCTGCTGCTCGTCGACGGCCTCGTCGAAGGCAATCCGCAGAACGTCGGCCTGCTCGTCGCCGGCGCGCGCCTCTATGGCGCGTACTCCGGCGGTTTCATCGAGGATCCCGCTCGCGCGCAGCGGCTCACCGCGCACGCGTTCGACTACGCGCGGCGTGCGACCTGCATCGACCTGCCGGCGCTCTGCAGGACGCTCGATCAGCCGTACGACGCGTTCCAGGCCGAGGTCGCGAAGATCGGCGTGAAGAATGTCGGCACGCTTTACGTGCTCGGCACCAGCTGGGCGGGTCGCATCCAGGCCAATTCCAGCGACTGGAAGTCGATCGCCGACATTCCTCGCGCGCAGGCGCTGCTCGATCGCGTCGTTGCGCTCGATCCGGGCTACATGAGCGGCGAGCCGTACATGTACCTCGGCGTCATCGCCACGCTGCGGCCCGCGTCGCTCGGCGGCGAACCCGAGAAGGGCAAGGCCGACTTCGAAAAAGCCCTTGCGCTGTCGGACGGCAGGAACCAGATGGTTCGCGTGCTCTACGCCAAACAGTATGCGCGGCTCGTCTTCGACAAGGATCTGCACGACCGGCTCCTCAACGAGGCGATCTCCGCCGATCCGCACGCGCCGGGGCTGACGCTGATCAACGTCATCGCGCAACAGCAGGCGAAGCAGCTGCTCGAATCCGGGAAGGACTTTTTCTGATTTTCATGGAGTAGACGCATGCGACTCTTGAACACACTTTCGATCGCGCTCGCGCTTTCGCTTGCGCCGGCGTTGCCGGCGCGTGCGGCGACGACGATCAAGATTGCGACGATCGCGCCCGACGGCACCGCATGGATGAAGGAAATGCGCGCGACGGGCGATGCGATCAAGAAGGGCACCGACGGCCGCGTCGAGCTCAAGCTCTACCCGGGCGGCGTCATGGGCGACAACGCGACGGTGCTGCGCAAGATCAAGATCGGCCAGCTGCAGGGCAGCGCGTTTACCGGCGGCGAGGCGAGCGTCATCACCAAGGACGCCGAGATCTACACGGTGCCGTTCCTGTTCCGCAGCCAGGACGAAGTCGACAAGGTGCGTCCGAAGCTCGATCCGCTCGTCAAGGATGCCGTGCGCAAGAGCGGCTTCGAGCTGCTCGGCCTCTCCGGCGGCGGCTTTGCCTACCTGATGAGCACGAAGGACATCAAGACGCGCGACGATCTCAAGAACGCGAAGGTCTGGGTGCCGCAGGGCGACGAGATCGCCGAGCTCACGTTCAAGACGGCCGGCGTGACGCCGGTGCCGCTGCCGCTGTCGGACGTCTATACGAGCCTGCAGACCGGCCTGATCGACACGGCCGCCAACACCGATGCGGGCGCGATCGCGTTCCAGTGGCACACGAAAATCAAGCATGTCGTCGACATGCCGCTGATCTACGTCGTCGGCGAAGTGCTCATCGACAAGAAGACGTTCGATGCGCTGGACGCCGCGGACCAGAAGATCGTGTCCGACGAGTTCAGTTCCGGGTTCGCGCGCCTCGAGAAGATCAATCGCAGCGACAACGCATCGGCGCGCGAGGCGCTGAAGGGACAGGGCATCACGTTCTTCTCGCCCGACGCGGCCGAGCGCGCGCGCTGGGAAGGCGTCGGCGCCGAGACGTACAGGCAGCTCACGGCGCAGCACGCGTTCAGTCCGGAGCTTCAGAAGGCGCTCGACGCGGCGCTGGCCGAAGCGCGCGGCGGATCGAAGTGAGCGACGCTGCGCGTCGCGTCGCAGACCTGATCGAACGCATCGAGACGGCGCTGATCGCGCTGCTGGTGCTGGCGATGGTCGTGCTCGCCGGCGCGCAGATCCTGCTCCGCAACCTCTTCGAGACCGGTTTCGCCTGGGCCGATCCGCTGCTGCGCGCGATGGTGCTCTGCGCCGCGATGCTCGGCGCGCTCGCCGCAGCGCGCGATGACAAGCACATCGGCCTCGACCTGCTGACGCATTTCCTGCACAGGCGCGCGAAGCGTGCCGCGCGCGTGCTCGCGCTGCTCTTTGCCGCAGCCGTGAGCGCGGCGATGGCGTGGTATGGCTGGAATCTCGTCGAGGTCGATTACGGCGGCACGACCCCGATCGCCGGCATTCCGGGCTGGGTCATCGAAGCGATCCTGCCGGTCGGCTTCGCGCTGCTGGCGATCCGCCTCGCGGTGCGTGCGTTCATGCCGCCGCGGAGCGACGCGCCGGCGCTCGCGCCGGAGCTGCCGTGATCCTCGTCGCGGGGCTTGCGCTGCTGGTCTTCGCGGTGCTCGGCGCACCGCTGTTCGCGCTGATCGCGGCGATTGCGCTGGTCGGATTCCGCGCGGCGGGACAGGACGGCGTCGCCGTCGCGGTCGAGTTCTACCGGCTCGCCGACATGCCGGCGC
>CALFNI010000628.1 GCA_937902695.1 uncultured Rhodanobacteraceae bacterium | reverse complement strand
CGCGCGAAGCCGTCTCGCACCGGGCGGTGTGCTGATTCTCTCGGAACCGATCCTCACCGCCGTCGCCGAACCGCGCGCGATCGAATGGTGGAATCGTATTTACCGGCGCCGGCCCGAGCTCTACGACGAGACGCCGGAAGATCCCGACGAAGCGCCGCTCGAGCTGCCGGCGTTGAAAGCCGCGCTGGCATCGGCATCGCTGCGCATCGCCGCCGAAGGCCGTGGCTGGGAGCTCTTTCCGCGCAACGCCGCGCGCGGCGCCGGCGATGCGATCGGAATCGCGATCCTGCACCGGATCTTCGGCAGCACGGGCCCGGTCTACTGGGCGGCGTGCCGCGCGGCGTAAGTCAACGCACGCCCGTTTCGTTGCGCGCGATCACGAGCCGCTGGATCTCGCTGGTGCCCTCGTAGATCTCGGTGATCTTCGCATCGCGGAAGAACCGCTCGAGCGGCATCTCTTTCGAATAGCCCATGCCGCCGTGGATCTGCACGGCCTGGTGCGTGATGTACATCGCCGCCTCCGACGCGAACAGCTTCGCGACCGACGCCTCGGTGCTGAAACGGCCTCCGTTCTTCTCGGTCTCGCCTTTCAGGAACGCGGCGCGGAGCGTCAGCAGCGTCGCCGCGTCGAGGCGGCACTTCATGTCCGCGATCTTCGCCTGGATCATCTGGAACGAGCCGATCGGATGGCCGAACGCCTTGCGCTCGCGCGTCCAGGCGAGGCTCGCGTCGTACGCCGCGCGCGAGAGCCCGACCGCCTGCGAGGCGATGCCGATGCGGCCCGCGTCGAGCACGCCCATCGCGATCGCGAAGCCCTTGCCTTCGGGGCCGAGCATGTCCGCCTTGGCGCAGACGTAGTCGGCGAACTCGATCTCGCAGGTCGCCGACGCGCGGATGCCGAGCTTCGGCTCGGTCTTGCCGGCGTGGAAGCCGGGCTTCGCGGTGTCGATCAGGAACGCCGAGACGCCCTTCGCGCCGATGCCCGGCGTCGTGATCGCGAACAGCACGATGTACTTGGCGACGGGGCCCGACGTGATCCAGCTCTTCTTGCCGTTGATGACGTAGTCGCCATCGGCATTCTTCGTCGCGCGCGTGTGCATCGCGGACGCGTCCGAGCCCGACTGCGGCTCGGTCAGCGCATAGGCGCCGATCGCCTCGCCGGAGGCGACGGCGCGGACGTATTTCTGCTTCTGCTCCTCGGTGCCGTACTTCAGGATGCCGTTGCAGTAGAGCGAGTTGTTGACCGACATGATCGTCGAGTGCGCGCAGTCGGCCGCGGCGACCTCGATCATCGCGAGCGCGTACGCGACGGGATCGAGGCCCGCGCCGCCGTATTCGTGCGGCACCTCGATGCCCATGAGGCCGAGCTGGCCCATTTCCCTGATGTTGTCGAGCGGAAACTCACCGGACTTGTCGAACTCGGCCGCGACCGGCGCGATGCGCTTGTGCGCGAAATCGCGCGCGATCGACTGGATCGACAATTGATCTTCGGTGTAGCGGAAATCCATGGCGAGGCTCCTAAGTCCCGTCGTTCCCGCGAAAGCGGGAACCCAGCGCCCTTGCAGACGCCGAAGGCGCCGGGTCCCCGCTTTCGCGGGGACGACGCAGTAATGGTTGCGAGCCGCCGATTTTACCGGTTCCGCGTTGTCGGCGTGCGGACGCCCTGTTTCAGCGCAGAGGCTCGGCGAAACTGCACGGCGCACCGCGAACACGCTGGTCGAGCATCCACGGCAGGAGCGCGGGCTCGCCGTACGCGCGATGCCAGATCACGTGCTGCTCGTCCTGATACTCCGTGTAGCGCGGATGCCCGCCGAGATCGCGCAGCGCGCGCACGACCGCACGCGAGCCGACCATCGCGCCGCCGTAACCGGTTTCGACGTTGGTGTCGTTGTCCCTGTCGCCGTGGAATATCCACTGCGGCACGTCGCGGATCGTCGCAAGGCCCGTGAGCTCGGTCATGCCGGACATCGGCACGCCGGCCGCGAAGCACCGAGGCCAGGTCTTGAGCGTGTCCCAGACGCCGGTGCCGCCGTCGGAGATGCCGGTCAGGATCACGCGACGCGGATCGGTCGGCCAGCGCGCCAGCGCGTCGCGCACGACGGCCTCGACGTCAGCCGGCGCCCAGTACGCGCCGGTCGTCTGCGGCGCCGCGTAGACGAGCGGCACGCCGCCGTCGATCGCCTGGTCGATCAGCTCCATCGAACCGTTGCCGTAGCCGGCGAGCTGCGATTCGTTGTCGGTGCCGTCCTGCCAGTCGCCGTGCAGGAAGACGATCAGCGGAACCTTCTCGCCGTTGCGGCGGCCCGGCGTCTCGATGGCGCGGTACGGCACGTTTTCGGCGTCGGCGGTCCAGTACTTGCCGAGCCCGGCCTCCTCGACCGCGAACGCGGGCGAGGCAAAAAGGACGAGCAGCAGCGATGCGAGGAACTGGCGCAACACAGGGAACACCGGCGTTTCAGGGGCGCGGAGCATAGCCGCCCCGCTTGGACCGCGCATCCGGCCGAACGTTGACCCGCGCCGCCCACACCGTTACGCTTGAATTTATCTTTCGATCAAGATAAAGCGATAAAAGCGACGATGCTCGACCTTGCCGCCACCTCGGCGCTGTTCCGGCTCCTGTCGGACCCGACGCGCGTGCGCCTCCTCGCGCTGCTCGAGCGCGAGGAGCTGACCGTCGCCGAGCTCTCGGCCGTGCTCCGGCTGGCGCAGCCGCGCGTGTCGACGCATCTCGCCAAGCTCAAGGAAGCGGGCCTCGTGCGCGACCGTCGGGCCGGCGTGTCGTCGTACTACCGCTACAACAACGAGATCGATCCGCGCGAGAACGCGCTGCTCGTCGCGCTCAAGGAGAGCCTCGACGACGCGCTCCTGAGCGACGACGAGATGCGCCTGCCGTCCGTGCTCGCCAAGCGCGCGCGCGCCGAAGGCTGGGCCGACACGGTGGCCGGCGACATGGAGCGCCACTATTCGCCGGGCCGCACGTGGGAAGCGCTCGGCCGCGGCATGACGCAGCTCGTCGACACCGGCGACGTGCTCGATGTCGCGTCGGGCGACGGCGTGC
Source organism: uncultured Rhodanobacteraceae bacterium (assembly GCA_937902695.1). Lineage (GTDB taxonomy): Bacteria > Pseudomonadota > Gammaproteobacteria > Xanthomonadales > Rhodanobacteraceae > Dokdonella_A. The sequence continues at coordinate 188 of CALFNI010000628.1, read as the reverse complement.
TGGCCGAACTGCTGGCGCCGCACGCGCATTCGATCGTGTGCGTGGATTACAGTCCCAACGTGGTCACGGCTGCGCGCAAGCGGCTGAAGGCTTTCCGCAACGTCGAGGTGGTCGAAGGCGACATGCACGCGCTCGATGTCGGCGCGCGCACCTTCGACCTCGTGCTGATGATGCACGCGCTCACCTAC
>CALFNI010000627.1 GCA_937902695.1 uncultured Rhodanobacteraceae bacterium | reverse complement strand
GCGAGCATCCCGAGTCGGTGCAGCGCATCATCGCGCGCTGGATCGGCACGGCCGTGCGCTACGCGGGCGCATGATTTCCGCCGCGCGCCTCCGGTCGGGCTTGTCGCTGCTGCGTCCGCGCGACGTCGCGGTCCGCGTCGACCGCTGCCCGTTCTGCGGGCCGACGCTGTTCGTGCGATTGCGCCGCGAAGCGGTCGGCGTGCGCTGCGCGCGCTGCGCGGCGAGCGCGATCCATCTCGTCATGGGCTGGGCGTTGCGCGACAACGTGCAGGATCTTGCCGATTGCGACGCCTGCGAGCTTTCGGCGCGCGGACCGCTCGCGGATTTCCTGCGCCGCACGGCGAAAAGCGCCGCATTGTCCGAGTATTTCGCGGACGCCGAGCCGGGCGCGTATCGAGACGGCATCCGCTGCGAGGACGCGCAGCGGCTGAGCTACGCCGACGCGAGCTTCGATCTCGTCACGCATACCGAAGTGCTCGAGCACGTGCCCGACGATGCGCGCGCGTTCGCCGAGCTCCATCGCGTGCTCCGGCCGGGCGGCACGATGCTGTTCACGGTGCCGCTCTATGGCGGCTATCCGACGATCGAGCGGGCGCGACTTCGCAACGGCGACGTCGAGCACATGATGGAGCCGGCCTACCATATCGATCCACTGCGCGGCGCCGGGATCCTCGCGTTCCGCGACTATGGCCTCGACATCGTCGAGCGCCTGCGCGCGGCCGGCTTTGCCGAGGCATCGGTCGTCACCTCGCAACGCCGCATTCCCTGGCTCGGCGCGTTCCCGGTCGTACTCTCGAAGAAGGCCGCCGAGGACAGGGCGTGAGACCCGAGCTTCTGATCGACACCGACCCCGGCATCGACGACGCGCTCGCGATCCTGATGGCGCACGCGAACGCGAACGTCGCGGGCCTCGCGATCGCCGGCGGCAACGTCGGCCTCGCGCACACGACGCGCAACGCGCTGAAGCTCGTCGAGACGATCGGCGCCGAGACGCCGGTATTCCCCGGATGCGCGTCACCGCTCGTCGTCGCGGCGCCCGACGCGGGATTCGTGCACGGCGCCGACGGCTTCGGCGACACGGGCTACTTCAACGCCTCGCGCCTGCCCGAGGAGGAGCACGCGGCCAACGCGATCGTGCGCCTCGCGCGCGAGCGGCCGGGCGAGCTGACGCTGGTGGCGCTCGCGCCGCTGACGAATCTCGCGCTCGCGGTGCGGCTCGATCCGACGCTGCCGTCGCGCGTCGCGCGGCTCGTCGTCATGGGCGGCGCGGTGACGGGGCGCGGCAACACGCACCACGTGGCGGCCGAGTTCAACATCGGCTTCGATCCCGAAGCGGCGCATGTCGTATTTTCGGCGTGGCCGGCGTTCGACCTGGTCGACTGGGAAGCGTGCCTGCGCCACACGTTCGACTTCGACTGGTTCGAGGCGACGCTGGCCGGCGGCGACGCGCGCGCACGTTTCTACGACGCGATCTCGCGCAAGACGCGCGCGTTCAATCGCATGCGCGGACGGCCCGGCGTCGTCGCGGCCGATGCGCTGGCGATGGCGGTCGCGCTCGATCCCGGCATCGTCTCGGAGGCCGAGACGCGGCACGTCGCCGTGGAGATGACCGGCGCCCTGACGCGCGGCGCGACCGTGGTCGACTGGGAGGGGCGGCTTGGCGCCACGCCGAACGCGCGCATCGTCGTGGCGGTCGATCAGGGGCGCTTCGAGGCGCTCGTTGCAGGCGCGCTCGGCGCCGCCCGATAGGCCGGAAAACCAGCGGCTTGCACGGAGCGGCCATGGCCGGTTATCATGCCGCTCTTTTCCCGCCCAAAAGCGGTTCAAACGCATGAAAACCGATACGCATCCCAATTATCAGCCGGTCGTTTTCCAGGACATCTCGAGCGATTTCTCGTTCCTGACGCGCTCCACGATGTCGAGCAAGGACAAGGTCAAGTGGGAAGACGGCAAGGAATATCCGCTGATCAAGGTGGAGATCTCGAGCCACTCGCACCCGTTCTTCACCGGCAAGCAGAAAGTCATCGACGCCGGCGGCCGCGTGGACAAGTTCCGCAAGCGCTACGCCAAGTAATCGCGCGCGCGTCACGCGCGCGCAACGATCGCACAGTGTCATCGAACGCCGGCCTCGCGCCGGCGTTTGTTTTGGCGCGTCCTGTTCGCGGCCTGGCTCATTCCGCTTGATTCGCGCAGCCGCACGCACCATTTGTGCTATGCAATAATTAGGTGTTTGGCCGAGGCCGCTGTCTTCGGCCGTGACGCGCACCGCTGCACGAAATCCGCGTCCGCCACGATGCGTGGGCGCCGCCAAGGAGTCCGCCCGTGTCCAACAAAACCGTCCAGATCATCGATGCCGCCGCGAACAAGTCGGCGACGCTGCCCGTCGTCAGCGGAACGCTCGGCGATCCGGCCTTCGACATCGGCAAGCTCAACAAGGAAACGGGCTACTTCACGTTCGATCCGGGCTTCATGTCGACGGCCGCGGTGCGAAGCGCGGTCACGTTCATCGACGGCGACGCGGGCGTGCTGCTCTATCGCGGCTATCCGATCGAGCAGCTCGCGAAGGATTCGAGCTTCCTCGAAGTCGCGTATCTCCTGATCAACGGCCAGCTGCCGACCCACACCGAGTTCTCGGCGTTCGAGGACGAGGTCACGCATCACACGATGATGCACGAGGCGCTGAAGAACTTCCTGCACGGGTTCCACTACGACGCGCATCCGATGGCGATCCTGTGCGCGTCGGTCGCCTCGCTCTCGGCGTTCTATCACGACACGCTCGACATCGGCGATCCCGAGCAGCGCCGCCTCGCGGCGATCCGCCTGATCGCGAAGATGCCGACGATGGCCGCCGCGGCGTACCGGTATTCGATCGGCTGGCCGATCCGCTATCCGCGCAACAACCTCGAATACGTCACGCGGTTCCTGCACATGATGTTCGAAGTGCCGAGCGAGCCGCTGCAGCTTTCGCCGGTCGCGGCGAAGGCGCTCGATCTCCTGTTCATCCTGCACGCCGATCACGAGCAGAACGCGTCGACCTCGACCGTGCGTCTGGTCGGGTCGACGGGCGCGAATCCGTACGCGTGCGTCGCGGCCGGCATCGCGGCGCTCTGGGGTCCGGCGCACGGCGGCGCCAACGAGGCCGTGCTGAAGATGCTCGGCGAGATCGGCGATGCGAAGAACGTCGGCAAGGCCGTCGAGCGCGCGAAGGACAAGAACTCCGGCTTCCGCCTGATGGGCTTCGGCCA
>CALFNI010000626.1 GCA_937902695.1 uncultured Rhodanobacteraceae bacterium | reverse complement strand
GAGCTTGCGGACGGCGCCGTCCGCGAATACGAAATCGATCCGCTCGCGCTCGGTTTCGCACGCGTGCCGACGAGCGTGCTTGCGGTGCGCGATGCGATGGAGTCGCGCGCGCGTCCTCGAGGCGCTGGAGGATCGGACGGGCGCGGCGCGGGACGTCGTCGCGCTGAACGCGGGCGCGGCGCTGTATGTCGCCGGCGTCGCGGGCTCGCTCGGCGAGGGAATTGCAGTGGCACGGAAGGTCTTGGCGAGCGGCGCGGCACGCGCGAAACTCGACACGTTCGCGGAGACGACGCGGCGCCTCGCCGCGGGCTGACTGCGACCGGGAGCGGACGACGGGCGACGGGCACGGAGCGATGGCAGACATCCTCAAAAGAATCCTCGCCCGCAAGGCCGAGGAGCTTCGCGACCGCAGCGCACGCATACCGCTCGCGGAGCTTTCGGCGCGCGCGGCCGATGCGGCGCCGACGCGCGCGTTCGCGGCCGCGCTCGAGAGCAAGATCGAGGATGGCCTGCCCGCCGTCATCGCCGAGATCAAGAAAGCGAGCCCGAGCAAGGGCGTCATGCGTAGCGATTTCGACCCGGCCGCGATCGCGCGGAGCTACGCGGCGAACGGCGCGGCGTGCCTTTCGGTGCTCACCGATGCCGATTTCTTCCAGGGCAGCGAAGCGTTTCTCGCCGCGGCGCGCAGCGCGTGCGAATTGCCGGTGCTGCGCAAGGACTTCACGATCGACCGCTACCAGGTGTACGAGGCGCGCGCGATCGGCGCGGATTGCATCCTCCTGATCGTCGCGGCGCTCGGCGACGCCGCGTTGCTCGAGCTCGCGCTGCTCGCCGCCGAGCTCGACCTCGACGTGCTGGTCGAGGTGCACGACGAGGAGGAGCTCGAGCGCGCGCTGGCGATTCCGGCGCCGCTGATCGGCGTCAACAACCGTGACCTGCATACGTTCGAGACGTCGATCGAGACGACGATCCGGCTCGCGCCAAGCATTCCGTACGACCGCCTGCTCGTGACCGAGAGCGGCATTCGCTCGCCGGGCAATGTCGCGCGGCTGCGCGCCGAAGGCATCGAGGCGTTCCTGGTCGGCGAGACGTTCATGCGCGCGAGCGATCCGGGCGCAGCGCTCGCGAAACTCTTCGCCGACGCCGACGCGTAACGCGCCCCAAGCCCTGCACTTCCCCTCTCCCGCTCGCGGGAGAGGGCAGGGTGAGGGCAAGTGGGTTCAGCGCGCCGGACAAGCCGCGGTCGCTTCCTGCCAGCCCCGCCCCCCTCAGGACTTGCAGAACGCCCACGCCTCAATTACGTTATCACTTACGTAATCGGTTACGGACTGCCATGTTCCTGCATTCCCAGGCCGAGCTCGCGCTCGGCAGCCGCTTCAAGGCGATCAGCGAAAGCCTGTATGCCGCAGCGAACGCCGCGTATCGCGACGCCGGTATCGACATCGACGCGCACTGGTTCCCGGTGCTGCGCTATCTGCACGTCAAAGGGCCGGCGACGGTCACCGAGATCGCGGCCGAGATCGGCCAGACGCATCCGGCCGTGAGCCAGCTCGCGGCGAGGCTCCGCAAGGCCGGCTGGATCACGCGACGCACCGACAGGGCCGATGCGCGCCGCGGCGTGCTCGAGCTCAGCGCCGAAGGCGAACGCAAGCTCGATACGCTCGGCCCCGTCTGGTGCGCGATCCGTCGCGGCGCGCGCGCCGCCGCGCTGCGCGGGCAGGGCTCGCTGATCGACGCGCTCGGCGCGTTCGAGCGCGACATCGCCAGCGGCCGGCTTGCGGCCGAGATCGCGCAGGAGCGTGCGCGCATGCGCGCGGCGACGGTCGAAATCCATCCGTTCCGTCCGGAGTGGGCATCGCATTTCGATCGCATCAACACCGAATGGCTCGAGCGCTGGTTCGCGGTCGAGCCGGTCGATCGCGCGATGCTGTCGGACCCGAAAGCACACGTGATCGATCGCGGCGGCGCGATCCTGTTCGCCGTGCTCGACGGCGAGGTGATCGGCACGTGCGCCCTGCTCAAGGAGAGCGACGGCGTCTACGAGCTTTCGAAGATGGCGGTGGAGACCGGTTTTCGCGGCCTCGGCGCGGGGCGCAAGCTCGTCGAGGCGGCGATCGCCGAGTACGAGCGGCTCGGCGGCACGACGCTGTTTCTCGAGTCGAACAGGCGCCTTGCGCCGGCGTTGACGTTGTACGAGAGCGTCGGCTTCGTCCATCAGCCTGCGCCGCGACCCGGGAGCCACTACGCGCGGGCCGACGTCTACATGCTGTTCGACGCGAGCAGGAAAGCGTCGCGCCGTTCGAGCGGCGCGAGCGCACGGAGACTCAGCGTCGGGTAGCGGCTTGCGCGGGGATCAGGACGAGGAGGGCGAGGATCCGCGTGTGCCGAGCACGACGATCGTCTTGCCCGACACGGTGATCATGCCCTGCTCTTCGAGCTGCTTCAGCACGCGGCCGACCATTTCGCGCGAGCAGCCGACGATGCGGCTGATTTCCTGGCGCGAGATGCGGATCTGCGTGCCGCTCGGATGCGTCATCGCGTCGGGTTCGTCGGTGAGATCGATCAGCGTCTTGGCGACGCGACCGGTGACGTCCATGAAGGCGAGGCGGCTGACCTTGCGGCTCGTGTGGAGCAGGCGATTGGTCAGCTGCGATCCGATGGCGAACAGGATCTTCGGGCACTCGTCGCGGAGCGGCCCTTCGAACAGGTTGAACATGCGCTCGTAGCCGATCTCGGCGAGCTCGCACGGCGTGCGCGTACGGACCATGACTTCGCGACGCGGCGTCTCGACGAAGAGGCCCATCTCGCCGATGAACTCGCCGCGGTTCAGGTAGGCGAGGATCAGCTCGCGGCCTTCCTCGTCTTCGGACGAGACGGTCAGCGAGCCGTCGATGACGTAATAGAGGATGTTGGCCGAGTCGCCCGGACGGATGATCGCGGTCTTGCTCGGGTAGCGGCGCCGGTGGCAGGCACCCAGGAACCGTTCCATCGCCGCACGATCCGGCACCAGCATCGGCGGTGCCTGGACCTTGTTGATGGCCCGCTGCAACGAATAGCGGAAATCGGCGATCTTCGCGTGCGCTTCCACGAATACCCTCCCAAGCCTAGGGCGCGGCCACCATACGGAGGCAGTACGCGGGGTTGCCGCGTGCGAGTCCGTCCCCATCTGGCGGTTTTCACATCTTATTGCAAATTCCTTCACGCGTGGTGACCGGACAAGGCGCCGAAGGTCCTGCTAAGGGGCCCGCGGTTTAATCGGCAATGGAGTTGTCCCATAATCCGCGCCCGTCGCCGGCGAGCGGGTTCCAGAGGTAAGCACAGTGGTCAAGCCCCTTCCGCGGCTGCAGCTCCAGGGTTTCAACAACCTGACCAAGGCGCTCAGCTTCAACATCTACGACATCTGCTACGCGGTGTCCGAAGACCAGCGCCAGCGCTATATCGAGTACATCGACGAGCAATACGACTCGGATCGCCTGACCAAGATCCTGACCGATGTTGCCGACATCATCGGCGCGAACATCCTGAATATCGCGCGCCAGGACTACGACCCGCAGGGCGCATCGGTG
>CALFNI010000625.1 GCA_937902695.1 uncultured Rhodanobacteraceae bacterium | reverse complement strand
GTAGTCCTTGGGGATGATCATGCCGAAGAATTTCTTCTTCTTGAGGAAATCCCAGATCTCGGGACTGAGATCGGCGCGCTCGTGCGTGATTTCCCAATCGTCGACCATGCGGCACAGCTCCTCGACCGGTCCGTCGAGAAACGCCTGCTCTTCGACCGACAGCGTCGGCTTCGGCTGCGCGAGCAGCTTCGACCAGTCGGGCTTGCCGGCGAAAAGCTCGCCTTCGAAGCCGACCGTGCCGGCTTCTAGCGCGATCTGCTCGGTGTCGGAGAGCTTCGGCGTCACCTTCTGGAAGATCGCGAGTACCGGCGCGCTGAGCTTCCTGCGCCAGAAATCGGGCACGTTGAGCGGAACGGCGATCAGCGCGAATACGACGAGCGGAATCGCGATCGCGAGCGCCGAAGAGTCCGAGAGCCAGCCGGCGCCGGCGATGGCGGCGAAGCCGGCGGTCGTCCACGCGCGAAGGCCGATGCGGAAATAGGCGGCGGCGAGCGAAACGACGAGACCGGCGATGAACGGTACGAACGCACTCATTGCGAAGACTCCTGTGCCTCGATCTCTTCGAGGAACCCGGCAACATGGCGAGTGAAGGCGGCGTTGTCGTCGCCGACGATCATATGCGTCGCGCCGGCGAGGCGTACGTGACGCGCGTGCGGCACGAGCGCGAGGAACTCCTCGATCGTGGCGTGCGAGACGACATCGCTGGCGCCGCCGCTGATCAGCAGCGTCGGGATGCGGACGCTGCGCGCCGCGTCGATCAGCAGCGGCTGGTAGCTCTCGCTGCCGTGAGCGAGCTCGTCGATGAGCCGCGGATCCCAGTGCCAGCGGAGAAGCCCGTCGCCGTGATCGGCAAGCAGGCCGCGCAGCCGATCGGGCGACTTGCGTTCGCGGCGATGCGGCAGGTAGGCCGCGATGGCGGCGGCGGCTGCGTCGAGCGAGTCGAATCCGTCCGGGTGCGCGCGCATGAACGTCAGAATGCGGTCGACGCCGCGCGGTTCCCAGCGCGGCGTCACGTCGACGAGGACGAGCGCGCGGAACAGCGGCGCATGTGCGCCTTCCGCCCCAAGGCCGACGAGGCCGCCCATCGAGGCGCCGACGAGCACCGGCCGCGCGGACTGCGCGCGCGCGATGGCCGCGAGGTCGTCGCGCATTTGTTCCCATGTGTACGGCGCGGCCGCGCGCCAGTCGCTACCGCCGTGACCGCGGGCGTCGTAGGTCAGCGTGCGATGGGCGCGTCCGGCGAGCGCCGCGGCAGCGGCCGTCCATGCCCGTCGCGTCTGCCCGAAACCGTGCGCGAAGACGACCGGCGCCCCGCCCGCGCCGAACGTTTCGACGGCGAGCGCGATGCCGTCCGGCCGCTCGAAGCGGGTTTGCGTCGATTGCACCGGCCGTTCTGCGACGCTTGCCATACGGCCGAGTATGGAACGCCCGTCATCCGAAATCAATACGCGAGCGTATGGAATGTATCTCATTGAGCAGATTGTAAATATCGCACGCCGCGCTTCAAAAGCGGCGGCCGCTGCGGCACACTGAATGGATGGCCGCGACAGCGACGAAGCTCGAACCCAGGGGCCGCCTCTCGGCCGCGGACTGGGAAGAGGCCGCGCTCGCGACGCTCGCCGAGAGCGGGCTCGGCACGGTCGCAGTCGAATCGCTGGCACGCCGGCTCGGCGTCACCAAGGGCAGCTTCTACTGGCATTTCGCGACGCGCGAGGCACTGATCAAGGCGGCGCTCGAGCGCTGGGAAAAGAGCGACGAGGAGATCGTCGTCGCACAGCTCGATGCCATCGCGGACCCGCGCGAGCGACTTCGCGAGCTGTTCCGGCGCGTCAGCCGGGAGATGCCTTCGCACGTGATCTACGCCGCGCTGATGCAGTCGCTCGATCATCCGCTCGTCCGGCCGGTAATGGCGCGCGTCTCGCAGCGCCGGCTCGACGTGCTCTCGCTCGCCTATCGCCAGGCCGGCCTCGGCCGGAACGAGGCGGGACACCGCGCGCGCCTCGCCTACTCCGCCTACACGGGATTCCTGCAGCTCTCGCTGCAGCTCGGCCTGCAGCGCCTCGGCCACGAGGATTTCGAGGCCTACGTCGATCACGTCATCGCGACGCTGGTGCCGGCGTAAACGTATACCCGCCGCTTGCGGCGCCCTGCCTTGCAATGGCCTCCGGGCGCCGCTAACGTCGGGCGTAGTCCCTATCTCCGCGGCGCTGCCCAACGCGCCCTCCGCCAATGTCCAGCAAGCTTGAAGCGTTGAACCGATGGGTCGACGAGGTCGCCCGACTTACGCAGCCGGACGCCGTCCACTGGTGCGACGGCTCCGACGAAGAAAACCGCCATCTGATCGAAAAGATGGAGCGTGACGGCACGCTGATCGCGCTCAACGCCGAGACGCATCCGAACTGCTGGCTGCATCGCTCGAATCCGACCGATGTCGCGCGCGTCGAGCATCTGACGTTCGTCTGCACGAAGGACAGGGACGACGCCGGCCCGAACAACAACTGGATGGATCCCGCCGCTGCCCACGCCAAGGTCGACGCGCTGTTCGAAGGCGCGATGCGCGGGCGCACGATGTACGTGATCCCGTATTGCATGGGCCCGATCGATTCGCCGATCTCGCGCTGCGGCGTCGAGATCACCGATTCGCCGTATGTCGTCGCGAACATGCGCATCATGACGCGCATGGGCAAGCCTGCGCTCGCGCGCATCGAGCGCGAGGGCGCCGAGGCGCTCGCGCGGGGCGCGCGGCCGGCGATCGTCAAGGGCCTGCACTCGATCGGCGAGCTCGATCCGAACAAGCGCTTCATCATGCATTTCCCCGAGGAGCTTTCGATCAAGTCGATCGGTTCCGGCTACGGCGGCAATGCGCTGCTCGGCAAGAAGTGCCATGCGCTGCGCATCGCGAGCTGGCAGGCGCGCACCGAAGGCTGGCTCGCCGAGCACATGCTGATCGTCGGCATCGAGAATCCGCAGGGCGAAACGAAATATGTCGCCGCAGCGTTCCCGTCGGCCTGCGGCAAGACCAACCTGGCCATGCTCATCCCGCCGGAAAGCTATCGCCATGCCGGCTGGAAGGTGTGGACGGTCGGCGACGACATCTGCTGGATGACGCCGGGCG
>CALFNI010000624.1 GCA_937902695.1 uncultured Rhodanobacteraceae bacterium | reverse complement strand
CGTTACCGACGAGGTTCGTCACCACCTGCTCGAGGCGCGTCGGGTCCCCGTGCACCCACACGCCCCCGACGCCGCCGTCGCGGTCCCCGTGGAACGCGGCGCCGCGCCCGCCGTCGCGGCCGGAGAGTCTCATGGCGTCCACGCACCGGGAGACGAGCGCGCCGAGATCGTTCGCGGCGTCGGTCGGGTCGCCGACGCGAAGCTTGCGCACTTTCGCGAGATAGCGGTCCCTGAAGCGTTCGTAGATCGACCGCTGCACGAGGAGGCGCGAGCCGCAGAGACAGATCTCGCCCTGGTTGGCGAAGCCCGAGCGCACGATCGTGTCTAGGTTCGCCTCGCTGAAATCGAAATCGTCGAAGACGATCGCCGGATTCTTGCCGCCGAGCTCGAGCGAGAGTTTCTTGAACTTCGGTGCGGCGGCTGCGGCGATCGTCGCGCCGGTGCGCGTCGAGCCCGTGAACGAGATGGCCTTGATGTCCGGATGCTCGACGAGCGGCTGGCCGACGCCGGGGCCGCTACCCTGCACGATGTTGAGCACGCCGGGCGGAAGCCCCGCCTCGATCGAAAGCTCGCCGAGCCTGGCGGCCGTGCAGGGCGTGATCTCGCTCGGTTTCGCGACGACGGCATTGCCGGCCGCGAGCGCGGGCGCGATCTTCCACGTGAAGAGGTAGAGCGGCAGGTTCCATGGCGAAATGCACGCAACCGCGCCGAGCGGCTGGCGCAGCGTGTAGTTGAGCGCGCGATCTTCCATCGGATGCGCTTCGCTCGGCCATTGCGTGATCGCGGCGGCGAAGAAGCGGAGGTTCGAGACGGCGCGCGGGATGTCGAGCGCTCTGGCGAGCTTGACGGTCTTGCCGGCGTCGCGCGATTCGAGCGCGGCGAGCATGTCGAGATCGCGCTCGACGAGGTCGGCCAGGCGGTTCAGGCAGCGTGCGCGCTCGTCGATCGGCGTCGCGGCCCAGCCCGGCGCGGCGCGCTTCGCGGCGGCAACGGCGGCACCGACGTCGCGTGCGTCGGAATCCGGGCATTGCGCGAACGCGCGGCCCGTCGCCGGCTCGAACACGTCGAGATAGGTGTTGCCGAGCGGCGCCTGCAGGCGGCCGTCGATCAGGTTCGCGAGTCGGACGTTGTCGGTCATGCCGTGGAGCTTAGCTGCTTGCAGCAGCGGCTTCAGCCGCGATGACGCGGCGGTCGCGGCTGAAGCCGCTTCTACAAGGACAGCGTGCGTCCGCCATCGACCGGGACGTTGATGCCGTTGACGTAGGCGGCGGCCGGCGTGGCGAGGAAGGCGATCACGTTCGCGATCTCGGTCGCCTCGGCGAAGCGGCCGAGCGGCACCGTCGCCAGCATCGTCCTGGCGATCTCGCCTTCGGTTTTCCCGGTCGCCTTCGAGCGGTCGGCGAGGATCTGCTCCAGACGCGCGGTCTTCGTATAGCCCGGCAGCACGTTGTTGACGGTGATGCCGTGCGGGCCGAGCTCGGCCGCGAGCGTCTTCGCCCAGCTCGCCATCGCGCCGCGGATCGTGTTCGAGACGCCGAGGTTCCTGATCGGTTCCTTCACCGAGGTCGAGATCACGTTGACGATGCGTCCGTAGCCCGCCGTCTGCATGCCGGAGAGCACGGCCTGCAGCACGATCTGCGCGGCCATGATGTGCTGGTTGAACGCGATGCGGAAATCGTCGAGCGCCGCCGTGTGGGCGGGGCCTCCCGGCGGACCGCCGGTGTTGTTGACGAGGATCTGCACCGGGTGCGCGCTGGCGGTCGCTTCGACCTTGGCGCGAAGCTCGCTGTGCTCGTTCATGTCGGCCGCGATCGTGGCGTGCGACTGTGCGGCGTGCACGCTGGGGAGCGCCCGGAGCGCGCGCTCGAGCGATTCGCGCGAGCGCGCGAGCAGCGTGACGTCGGCGCCGAGCCTGGCGAGCTCGATCGCGGCCGCGTGGCCGATGCCCTGCGAGCCGCCGCAGACGAGCGCGTGCTTGCCGGTGAGGTCGAGGTTCATGGCTGCCTCGCTGGGACGTGGGGAGAAAGATTGAACCACGAAGAACACGAAGGACACGAAGAAGCGAGAATCCTGAATTGGCGTGCTTCGTGTTCTTCGTGGTTCACGCTTTAATGCTTCGGAGACAGCTTCGCGACCATGCGCGGCAAGAGTTCTTCGTCGCTGTCTCCGCGCGGCGGCTCGACTTCTTCCATGTCGAACCCGAGTATCGCGGCGTCTTCCTCGTCGAGGCCGTCCCAGGCGCGGAACTCGGCGTCGAGCAGTGCCATGCGCGCCTGGGTTTCGTCGTCGTAGCGGAGCGTTCCGCCGTCGCTGTCGAAGACTTCGCCGATGCCCTCGTCGGTGACCGTGAGGCGCGCCCAGATCAGCGTGTCGCCGACCGCGGCGACCCACCATTGCGGCTCGCCGCTCATCGCGTGCCTCCGACGATCGCGAGGATTTCGGAAATCGCGCAGCTCGCGAGCCCCGCGACGATGCACCAGACGCCGAACGTGCCGGGAAACGCGAGCACGTTGAGGTTCGAATCGCGCGCGGCGCGCCAGCCTGCGCCGAGATAGAAGGCGAGGGCGCGCGGCGCGACGAGCACGTTGCCGATCGATTTGCGCATTTCGGGATGGTGGTCGCGAAGGTGCACCGCGACGAGCATCCAGACGATGACGTATGCGGTCAGGCCGGCGACGACGAGCCCGAGGCCCATGATCAGGAGGAATTCGCGTGTGGCCAGCATGGCACTACAACCCTGTCGTCCCGGCGAAAGCCGGGACCCATTTTGATTTTCGTGTGCAGGAGCAAGATGGATTCCGGCTTTCGCCGGAATGACGGGACATGGGCTGCCGCGGTTCGCCCACGAATCAGAACTCCGCCAGCCCCGCCGCGCGCGGATACGGATGCGCGTCGCGGATGTTCGCAAGGCCGCACACATAGACGACGAGCCGCTCGAAGCCGAGCCCGAAGCCCGCGTGCGGCACCGTGCCGTAGCGGCGGAAATCGCGATACCACTCGTAGTGCTTCGGATCGAGGCCGAACTGGGCCATGCGCGTGTCGAGCCTGTCGAGGCGCTCTTCGCGCTGCGAGCCGCCGATGATCTCGCCGATGCCGGGCGCGAGCACGTCCATCG
>CALFNI010000623.1 GCA_937902695.1 uncultured Rhodanobacteraceae bacterium | reverse complement strand
CGGACGTCCTCGCCGCGCAAGAGCTTGTCGATCGTGACCGCCGCCTCGTGCCCGTGCGCGACGGCCCAGATGATGTTCTTCGGCCCGAACGCAGCGTCGCCGCCGAACAGCACGTGCGGCAGCGACGATTGCATCGTGATCTTGTCGACGATCGGCATGTCCCATTCGGCGTCGAACGCGATGCCGATGTCGCGCTCCATCCACGGAAACGCATTCTCCTGGCCGACCGCGATCAGCACCTCGTCGCAGTCGACGCGCTGGTCCGGCTCGCCGGTCGGCACCAGCTTGCGGCGTCCGCGCTCGTCATGGATCGCGGCGACCTTCTCGAACAGCATGCCGGTCAGCCTGCCGTTCTCGTGCAGGAACTCCTTAGGCACGAGGTAGTTGAGGATCGGGATGCCTTCGTGCATCGCATCCTCCTTTTCCCACGGCGACGCCTTCATTTCCTCGAAGCCGGAGCGCACGATTACCTTGACGTCGTCGCCGCCCATGCGCCGCGCCGAGCGGCAGCAATCCATCGCGGTGTTGCCGCCGCCGAGCACGACGACGCGCCTGCCGACCTTCTCGACGTGGCCGAAGTAGACCGAGGCCAGCCAGTCGATGCCGACATGGATCTGCGCGGCGGCTTCGCGCCGGCCCGGCAGATCGAGATCGCGCCCGCGCGGCGCGCCGCAGCCGACGAACACGGCGTCGTACTTCTCGGCCAGCATCGCCTTCATCGAATCGATGCGCCTGCCGCCGACGAACTCGACGCCGAGATCGAGGATGTAGCCCGTCTCCTCGTCGATGACCTCCTCGGGCAGGCGAAAGCGCGGCACCTGCGTGCGCATGAAGCCGCCGGCCTTCGCGTCGGCTTCGAACACGGTGACCGCATAGCCGAGCGGCGCGAGATCGCGCGCGACGGTCAGCGAAGCCGGTCCGGCGCCGATGCATGCGATGCGCTTGCCGTTTTTCTGCGCGGCCGGTTTTGGCAGCCGATCGCGGATGTCGTCCTTGAGATCGGCGGCGACGCGCTTCAGGCGGCAGATCGCGACCGGCTCGGGCTTCGCATCCTGGTTGTTCGCCTCGACGCGGCCGCGCCGGCAGGCCGGCTCGCACGGACGATCGCACGTGCGCCCGAGGATTCCCGGGAACACGTTCGATTTCCAGTTGACGAGGTATGCGTCGGAATAACGTCCCGCGGCGATCAGGCGGATGTATTCGGGAACCGGCGTGTGGGCCGGACAGGCCCATTGGCAATCGACGACTTTATGGAAGTAGGCGGGATCGCGGATATCGGTGGGCTGCACCCGAGCCTCCTGGCGAGACGTGTCGGCGAGCGACGCGCGAGCCTAGTCCCCGCGCCGTGCGGACTAAAAGACGCGGCGCAGCATCGTCGCGCTGCCGGCCGTCGCGGCGATCGCCGGGCCTCAGCCGCCCTGATCGTCGATCGCCTTGTCGGTCGCCTTCGCCTGGTCGTCGACCGTCTTCTGGACGTCCTTGGCCTTCTGGAGCGCCTTCAGTTGCGGATCGATCACGGTCTTCTGCGGCGCGGCCGCCGCCTCTGCAGCGGCCGCCTTCTCGTTCGAGGCGCCCGACGAGCACGCCGCAAGGACGGCGGCGGTCGTCAGCACCAGCAGCGCGCGCAGCATGGGCGTACTCCGGCAAGGGGTTCGGTTAAAGTCTGCTCCGGTCGCCGGTGCCCGGCAAGCACGCGGAGCACAGAACAATGAACCCGTCACGCTGGCGGCTGGATGGCCAGGTCGCCCTGGTCAGCGGCGCGAGCAAGGGGATCGGTTACGCCTGCGTGCGCGAGCTCGCCGCGCTCGGCGCCGACGTCCTGCTCGTCTCGCGCGACGAGGCGAGCCTCGAGCACGCGCGCAGCGAGCTCGCCGAGGAGTTCGAGGAGCGCGAGTTCTACACCTTCGCGGCCGACGTTTCCGAAGCAGAGCAGCGCCTCGAAGTGTTCGACTGGATCGCCGACCTCGACATCGGGCTTTCGCTCCTCGTCAACAACGTCGGCGCCAACGTCACCAAGCCGACGCTCGAATACACCGCCGACGAAGTGCGCGAGCTCGTCGACACGAACGTCGTCAGCGTCTTCGAGATGAGCCGGCTCGCGCATCCGCATCTGGCCGAGCACGGCCACGCGGCGATCGTGAACATAGCGTCGGTGTCCGGGCTGACCCACGTGCGCACCGGCTCGCCGTACGGCATGACGAAAGCGGCGATCGTGCAGCTGACGCGGAATCTCGCCTGCGAATGGGCCGAGGACGGCATCCGCGTCAACGCGGTCGCGCCGTGGTACATCCGCACGCAGCGCACGGCGGGGCCGCTCGCCGATCCCGACTACCTCGACGAAGTGCTGCAGCGCACGCCGATGGGACGCATCGGCGAGCCGGAGGAAGTCGCGGCGGCGGTCGCTTTCCTGTGCATGCCGGCGTCGAGCTACGTCACCGGCGAGTGCGTCGCCGTCGACGGCGGCTTCCTGCATTTCGGATTCTGAGCATCGATAGCCGAAAACGGCTAGTCCGCGACACCCGGCGGCGTAGAATCGCGCCATGGACCCTGTCGTGCCGCTCTCCACGCTCGATCGACGCGTCTGCGATCGCGCCCGCGCGACGCGCGATCCGCGCTTCGACGGGCTCTTCTTCATCGCAGTCACGTCGACGCGGATCTATTGCCGCCCGGTCTGTCCTGCGCCGTCGCCGAAATCACGCAATATCCGCTATTACGCGAGCGCGGCGGCCGCCTCGGCGGCTGGATTCCGGCCGTGCCTGCGCTGCCGGCCCGAGGCGGCGCCGGGATCGCCGCTGCATCGCGCCAAAAGTGAACTCGTCGCGGGCGCGCTGCGCCTGATCGAGCAGGGTGCGCTCGACGAGACCTCGTTGCCGGAGCTCGCGCGACGCGTCGGCGTCGGCGAACG
>CALFNI010000622.1 GCA_937902695.1 uncultured Rhodanobacteraceae bacterium | reverse complement strand
TGGCGTTCTTGCCGATCGGCGGGACGCGCATCGAGCTCGTGACGCCGACGCGCGCGGGCAGCGAGGTGAGCGCGTTCCTCGACAAGCGCGGCGGCGGCATCCACCACATCGCGCTGTCGACGGCGGACGTCGACGGCGACGTCGCCGAGCTCAAGGCGAAGGCGGTGCGCGTCGCGCAGGATCCGGCGCCGGGTGCGCACGGGTGTCGCGTGGCGTTCGTGCATCCGAAGGCGACGGGCGGCGTGTTGTTGGAGCTGTCGACGCCGCCGAATGCGCGCGACGCGCCCGCGTGAACGCGAAAATCGGCGAGGCGTGAACGCCCGGATCGGCGGCGTGTGAACGCCAAGATCGGCATCGTGAACGCGAAAATCGGGCATCGTGAACACCGGGATCGGCATCGTGAACGCCGAGATCGGGGCCGTGAACACCTGGACCGCCGGGCGTGATCGGCGAGGCTCGGCCGGCTTGGGCCGGGCCCTACGAGGCGACGCTGGACGACTCGAACCACACCCGCCCGCGGAGGGCGGATGTCGAACACGAGGCTGTCTATGCGCAAGGTCAGGGAGATTCTGCGGCTCACGCACGAGGTGAAGCTGTCGTACCGCGAGGTGGCGACGAGCGCGGGCGTGTCCATCGGCGTCGTCAGCAAAGTCGTCAACCGCGCAAAGAACGCGGGGCTCGAGTGGGCCGAGCTCGCGAAGCTCGACGAGGCTGCACTCGACGTGCGGCTCAACGGGCCGGTCGTCGAGGCCGGCGTCGCTCGCGACGAGCCGGACCCGATCTGGATCCACGTCGAGAAGATGAAGCCCGGCGTGACGCTCGAGCTGCTGCACGTCGAGTACCTCGAGTCGCACCCGAATGGGCTTCGCTACACGGCGTTCTGCGAGCGCTATCGAGCGTGGCTCGCGCGACGGAAGCTCACGATGCGGCAGACGCACAAGGGCGGCGAGCGCGCATTCGTCGATTACTCGGGCAAGCGGCCGTCGATCGTCGACAAGCGCACCGGCGAGCGCACCCCTGTCGAGCTGTTCGTCGGTGTGCTCGGCGCTTCGAGCTTCACGTTCGCCGAGGCGACGCGGACGCAGCAAGGTGTCGACTTCATCCAGAGCCACGTGCGCATGCTCGAGTACTTCGGCGGCGCGCCCGCGCTGATCACGCCGGATCAGCTCAAGAGCGGCGTGACGACGTCGTCCTGGTACGACCCCGACATTCAGCGCACGTACGAGGAGCTCGCAGAGCACTACTCGACGGCGGTGTTGCCGGCGCGGCCGCGAAAGCCGCGCGACAAAGCCAAGGTCGAAGTGGCCGTGCAGGTCGTGCAGCGGTGGATCCTCGCGCGCATCCGCAACGAGGTGTTCTTCTCGCTCGACGCGCTGAACGAGCGCATCCGCGAGCTCGTTGACGTTCTCAACGATCGCCCGATGCGTGCTTACAAGAAGAGCCGACGCGAGCTCTTCGAGTCCATCGACAAGCCGGCGCTGAAGTCGCTGCCGGTCGAGCGATTCGTCTACTCGGCGTGGAACACGGCGCGCGTCAACATCGACTACCACGCGGCGTTCGACGACAACTTCTACTCGGCGCCGTTCGCGCTCGTGCACGAGCACGTCGACATCCGCGCAACGGCGACGACGGTCGAGCTCATCTTCAAGAACGAGCGCGTCGCGTCTCACGTGCGCAGCTACGCCAAGGGCGCGTACGTGACGACGACGGCGCACATGCCGAAGGCGCACCAAGAGCACCTCGAGTGGCCGCCGTCGCGCGTGATCGATTGGGCCGGGAAGATCGGCCCGAACGTGAAGATCCTCATCGAGGCGCTCATCGCCGAGAGGAGGCATCCCGAGCAGGGTTATCGCCCGAGCCTCGGCATCATTCGGCTGGCGAAGACGTACGGCAACGAGCGCGTCGACAAGGCGTGCAAGCGCGCGCACATCGCCGGCGCGCGCAACTACCGCCACGTCGCCGCGATCTTGAAGAACAACCTCGATCAGGCACCGATGCCCGACGCTGTCGACGACGACGGGCCGCACGTCGACCACGAGAACATTCGCGGCCCTGGCTACTACAACTGAAGGAGAGACCGTGTTGACCGAACCCACCATCGACAAGCTGAGGAACATCTGGCTCTATGGGATGGCAGACGCCTACGTCGAGCAGCAGAAGAACACCGACGTGAAGACCATGGACTTCGACGACCGCTTCGGTCTGCTCGTCGACGCCGAATGGCTCCTGCGGCAGAACCGCCGCACGAAGCGCCGCATGAAGGAGGCGAAACTGCGGCTCACGCAGGCGTGCATCGAGGACGTCGACACGGGCGCCGCGCGCGGCCTCGAGAAGGGCGTGCTCATGCGGCTCGCAACGTGCGCCTTCATCGACGAGAAGCTCAACGTGATCATCACGGGCGCCACCGGCACGGGCAAGACGTACCTCGCGTGCGCCCTTGCTCAAGCAGCGATCCGCAAGAACCGCAGCGCGGTCTATCGACGTGCGGCGCGGCTCTACGAGGAGATGGCGCTCGCGCGCGTCGACGGCACATACCCGAAGCTGCTCATTCGCCTCGCGCGCGTCGAGCTGCTCATCGTCGACGACTTCGGCTTGGCCGCGATGAAAGACCAGGACCGGCAAGGCCTCCTCGACGTGCTCGAGGATCGCTACGGCAACCGCTCGACGATCATCACGACCCAGCTTCCCACGAAGGCCTGGCACGACTACATCAACGACCCGACCATCGCGGACTCGATCTGCGACCGCGTCGTTCACAACGCCCACCGCCTCGAGCTCAAGGGAGCATCGCGGCGCAAGGAGAAGGCCACCAAGGACTGAACACCGTCGGAAAGCGTCGCTTCGCTCCGATCACGATCACCGATCCGAGCGTTCACGCCGTCCCGATCTCGGCGTTCACGATGGCCGTAACGCGCAGTCAGCTCCGAAAACTGCATTGTTCCGGTTGCCGAGGCGCTCCACTACGTCGAA
>CALFNI010000621.1 GCA_937902695.1 uncultured Rhodanobacteraceae bacterium | reverse complement strand
GTCGGTGCGTCGCGCGCTGTACTTCAGCAAGGTGATTTCGTATGCGCAGGGCTTCTCGCAGTTGCGCGCGGCTTCGGACGAATACAAGTGGGATCTCGACTACGGCACGATCGCGAAGATTTTCCGCGCCGGCTGTATCATCCGCGCCCGCTTCCTGCAAAAGATCACCGACGCCTATTCGAAAGAGAAGGGAATCGCGAACCTGCTGCTCGATCCGTACTTCAACGATATCGCGACGAAGTATCAGGGCGCGCTGCGCGACGTGGTCGTCGCGGCGGTGCAGGCGGGCGTGGCGGTGCCGGCGTTTGCTTCGGCGATTGCCTACTTCGACGGCTATCGTTCGGAACGTCTGCCCGCGAATCTCGTGCAGGCGCAGCGTGACTTCTTCGGCGCGCATACGTTCGAACGTATCGACAAGCCGGGCAGCTTCCACGCGAACTGGTCCTGATCGGCGCTTGATCGACGCTTGATCGACGTTTGGCATCGGCAATGGGGCATGGATGGGCGAGACGATGAGCACGCTCTTCCTGCTCCGTTGACTGTTGCTGAACGTAACGGGACGGTCCGTGTAATCGAACCGGCAGACGGCAATTGTTGCAATCTCAGTAAGAGAGTTTAGCTGGATTAGTGGTTTTCCCTGATTGGTGACTTCTCTAGACTTGCACTTAAGCGCTGAAGGACATGATCCGCAGCGATTCAAAAACAAGTCCGGAGGTAGTCACCATGAATGCATTGATCAAAGCAGCCGTTGTTGCAGCCGTTCTCGCCGCTCCCGTCGTATCGTTCGCGCAGTCGAACGAGCCGCTTACTCGCGCCCAGGTTCGCGAAGAGCTCGTGCAGCTCGAGAAGGCCGGCTATAGCCCGCTCGATGACCGCACTACCTATCCGGTTCACATCCAGGAAGCCGAAGCCCGCATCGCCGCACAAAACGGCGCCTCGCCGGTGAACACCAGCTACGGTCCGGCGACGACGGGTTCGTCGCAAGCCGGCACCCGCGCTGAGCAGACGGGTCCGCGGTCGGTTTTCTTCGGCAACTGAGCTGGAGTTTAACGAGGACGGGCGATCGCTCCGCCTCGTGCGGTCAATAGCCCGCAGCACATGCGGGCAGGACCGAAGGCAATAAAAAAACGCTGACTGGAGTCATCCAGTCAGCGTTTTTTGCGTCAGTGCAGCGTGCGATGGCGGCGGGCGATGTCGTCGAACAGTTCGCGACTCGGCTCCAGCGCCAGCAGCCAGGTTTCGTCGTAGCCGCTCAGCGTGTCGAGCGCTTCACGCAGACGTTCGATCGCGACCGCGGGCAACTCGACGGTCGCCTCCACGCCGCTCGATAGGCGCGCGACACTGGCGAGCTGAACCAGCGCGTCGGCGGCCTCGGCGACATCGGTGGCAAAGACGAGGTGCGTGTTCAGCAACTCCGCCAGCCCGGGCGACGTCGCGACGTCCTCGACATTGAGTTGCAGGGACAGAAACGTGGCTTTGTTCATCCTCGACTCCTCGCGGACAGGACATCGCGGTAATCGGCAAGCGGCCCGCCCGCGGGGCTCGCGGCATTAGACAGCGGCAAGGGGCAGTAAGGGGCAGTATAGGCCAGCGCCCGGGGCAATCAATGCGGGGCCCGAAGCGCCGATTTCATGTCAAATGCTGCCAGCCTTGCCCGATACGGCCTGCTGCG
>CALFNI010000620.1 GCA_937902695.1 uncultured Rhodanobacteraceae bacterium | reverse complement strand
CGGGAACTTGCCGATGTCCTCGGCGGTGATCGCGTCGACGACCGCGTCGGCGTCGCGCTTGGTTTCGAGCGAGCGCTTGAGGCTCTCGCGGATGCCGCGCACGACGATCGTTTCCATCTCGGTGCCCGAGGTGGCGTCCTGCGACGCACCTGCGGGCGCCGCGGGATCGGCGGCCGGCGCCGGCGCTTCTTCGGCGTACAGCACGCTCGCGAAACTCAAGCCGGCGAGGATGCTGGCTGACAGCAAGGTTCTACGGCACGTCATGACATTCCCCTCTCGTGGTGGTATCGGCTCGTGCGTGCGTCCTCGCATCGCCTCGCCGGCTCGTGGTCGTACTGCATCGATGAAACTCCTCGAGTGAAAAGCGTTCGCGGGCGTCACGCATGGCTCTGCTCGCGCGTCTCGATGTGTCCGATCGGGTGTCTTGCGAAATACCAGCTGGCGGCGCCGATCACGCCGAGCTGCGCATGCTCGACGAGGCGCACCGGCGTCCTCGCGAGCACCTCGCGCATCGCGCCCTTGTCGAGGAACCGCTCGACGAATGCGCTCCGCGCGACCAGATCCTTCATCTGCGGCAGGACGCCGCCGGCGAGATAGATGCCGCCCTGCGCGCCGTAGGTGAGCGCGAGATCGCCGAGCGCCGCGCCGAGCCAGCCGCAGAACACGTTCGCGGTTTCGATGGCGATCGGATCGTTCTGCGCGAGCGCCGCGGCCGTGATCGCGGCGGCCGTGCGGGGCTGCGCGTCGACGCCGCGCAGCGTCGCGATCGCGCGATGGAGATTGACGAGTCCCGTGCCCGACAGGACATGCTCGACCTGCACGCGCTTCATCGTCTTGCGAAGCTCGCCGATCACGTCGAGCTCGATGTCGGTCTCCGGCGCGAGCGTCGCCTGGCCCGCTTCTGTCGCGAGCACGACGGGACGCCCGCCATTCGGAATGCGGAGCGCAGCGCCGAGTCCGGTGCCGGGCCCCACGACCAGCACGGGGCCTTGCAGCGACGCGCGCGAAGGACCGCTCAGCAGGACCGCAGCGCTGTCGTCGACATGACCGATCGCGTGCGCGACCGCCTCGAAATCGTTGACGATCGCGAGCTCGCCGATGTCGAGCGACGCGCGCAGGTTCGAAATCGAGATCGGCCACGGCAGGTTGACGTTGACGACTGCATCGTCGATCACGTAGCCCGCGACGGCGAGCGCGATGCGGTCGGCAGCGCCGCCGCGCGCTTCGGCGCGGAACGCTTCGATGATCGCCGCGAGGCTCGGATAATCGGCGCAGGCGTACTTGCGGTACTCGACGATCGCGAAGTCGCCGCCGGCGGGGCCGGCTTCGATCAATGCGATCCGCGCGTGCGTGCCGCCCACGTCGGCCGCGATCAGCACCGCGTGCGCACGGGCATCCCCGCGCTGGCTCGTCGTTCCGCCCACTCTTCCCTCCGCCGATCCGCCCGCAGCCCGGCTCTCGAAGGCCGGTTCTGGCGTGCGCAGTCTCGGAGCGCATGACAACGTTGTCAATATTGCATTGCAATAATGTGACTGGACAACGGCTTGGACGGCATTCCTACGCGATGTCTACGATGTCGAAATGCGCCACCGGCGCTTAAAACAAGGCGAAAACGTCACCAGCGCACCCGAAGGACCCAGGCCATCGGTCATGGTTGACAACGTTGATAATCGCGTCTTGCGAGTGGACAATCGAGCACAACGGCCGCCGCAGAGCCGACCGCGTCCTAGAAGGGGAATCGTCCGCATGTCGATCAGCGCCGCAGCCGTCGAACCGGCCCGCGACTACCGCACACCGATGATCGTCATCGGCCTCTTGTTCTTCATCTTCGGCTTCGTCACCTGGCTCAACGGACCGCTCATCCAGTTCGTCGAGCTCGCGTTCGATCTCGACATCGTCAACGCGTTCCTCGTGCTGATGGTGTTCTACCTCTCGTACTTCTTCCTCGCGCTGCCGGCGTCGTGGATCCTGCGTCGCACCGGCATGAAGCGGGGCATGGCACTCGGCCTCTTCGTGATGGCCGCCGGCGCGGTGATCTTCGGCGAGTTCGCCGTGCGGCGCTGGTATCCGGGCGCGCTGACGGGACTCTTCGTCATCGGCGCCGGCCTTTCGCTGCTGCAGACGGCCGCGAACCCGTACATCTCGATCCTCGGCCCGATCGAAGGCGCCGCGCAGCGCATCGCGTTCATGGGCATCTGCAACAAGCTCGCGGGCATCCTCGCGCCGCTCGTGATCGGCGCGCTCGTCATGCACGGCCTTGGCGATCTCAAAGCGCAGGTGCAGAGCGCCGATCCCGCGGCGCGCGCGGCGCTGCTCGACGGTTTCGCCGGGCGGATCCATGTGCCGTATCTCGTGATGGCCGGCATTCTCGCGGCGCTCGGGCTCTGGATAACGCGATCGCCGCTGCCCGAAGTCAGGCCCGACGAGGCCAACCGCAGCGCAGGCGACGACGCGCCGCGAAGCATCTTCTCGTATCCGCATCTCTGGCTCGGCGTGCTGTGCCTTTTCGTCTATGTCGGCGTCGAGGTCATGGCCGGCGATGCGATCGGCACGTACGGACGCAGCTTCGACCTGCCCGCCGACCAGACGAAGTTCTTCACGTCGTTCACGCTGACCGCGATGCTGGTCGGTTACGTGGTCGGGCTCCTGACCATTCCGCGCTTCATTTCGCAGGCGCGGTATCTCATGCTCTCGGCCGCGCTCGGCATCGTGCTTTCGCTCGGCGCGTATTTCACGCACGGCTATGCGTCGGTCGCGTTCGTCGCCTCGCTCGGCTTCGCGAACGCGATGATGTGGCCTGCGATCTTTCCGCTGGCGATCGCCGGCCTCGGCCGGCTGACCGAGACGGGCTCGGCGCTGCTGATCATGGGCATCGCCGGCGGCGCCGTGATTCCAGAGACGTTCGCGTATCTTCGCGAGCACGACGATTTCCAGCTCGTGTTCGTCGCGATCATGGTGCCGTGCTATGCGTACATCCTTTTCTACGCGTTGCGCGGGCACAACGCCGCGCCGCGCGCATGAGGTGCGCCCTTCCCCCTCTCCCGCGCGCGGGAGAGGGGAAGAGCGCGCTACGATGAAACGTTCCACTTAGCCGAGCGACCGTGCACAGACCCACGATCAAAGACGTCGCGCACCGAGCCAAGGTCTCGCTGAAGACCGTCTCGCGCGTCATAAACAATGAAGCCTCCGTGCGCGGGCCTACACGCGAGCGCGTGCAGCGTGCGATCGAGGATCTCAACTACGAGCCCGATCAATCCGCGCGAAGCCTGCGCACGGCGACGTCGTACGCGATCGGCCTCGTCTACGACAACCCGAACCCGTACTACGTGATCAGCGTGCAGAACGGCGTGCTCGCCGCGTGCCGCGACCAGGGCTTTGGCCTCCAGATCCATCCCTGCGATTCGACCGTGCCGGATCTCGCCGACGAACTCCACGAGCTCGTACGCCGCGCGCGGCTCGCCGGGCTCGTGCTCGCGCCGCCGATGTCCGAGCGCATGGAGCTGATCCGCTTCCTCGCCGGCCACGGCATCAGGTTCGTGCGCATCATTTCCGCCGCCGAGGATCCGAACGACGGCTATCCCTGCGTCTACGTCGACGATCGCGACGCTGCCTACGACATCACCGAGCACCTGATCCAGCTCGGCCATCAGCGCATCGGGTTCCTCTGGGGCGGCGAGGCGCACCGTTCGAGCCCGGAGCGTTTCAAGGGCTACGAAAGCGCGCTCAAGGATTACGGCATTCCGCTCGACAAGAAGCTCGTGATCCCGGGCGACTACTCGTTCGACGACGGGTTTCGCGGCGCGCGCCGGCTATTCGCGTTGCGCGAGCGACCGACCGCCATCTTCGGATCCAACGACGAGATTGCCGCCGGCGTGCTCGCCGCGGCGAAGTCGAGCGGCATCGACGTGCCCTACGAGCTCTCGATCGCAGGCTTCGAGGACAGTCCGTTCTCCAAGCAGTCATGGCCCGCGCTGACCACCGCCAAGCAGGCCACCGAGGACATCGCGCGCCACGCCGCGCTGCGCCTCATCGCCGAGCTGAAGCCGCACTCGGTCGCCGCCGTCACCGCGAACCGCGGCTTCTCGCCGCAGCTCGTCATCCGCGACTCGACCGCGCGCGCGCGGTTGCCGGGCGCATGAGCCCGCACCTGCACGAGAGCCCGCGAGTGTCCGCAGCCACGCCACCGCGCATCGCCGCCGAGTCGACGAAGATGTGCCGCGAAATCGCCGAATCGCCGCTCGCGATCGCGCGCCAGATCGCCGCGAACGCGCCGCGCGTGCGCGCGCTCGCGGGCGCGCTGCGCCGCGATCCGCCGCGACTGGTCGCGACCGGCGCGCGCGGCAGCTCCGACAACGCGGCGACGTTCGCGAAATACCTCTTCGAGACGCGGCTCGGCATCGCCACGATGTCGGCCGCGCCGTCCGTGCAGTCGGTGTACGCGGCGGAGCCCGATTTCGCCGGCGCGCTGTTTCTGGCGATATCGCAGTCCGGCAAGAGTCCCGATCTCGTCAGGCAGGCCGCATCGGCGAAATCGGCCGGCGCGCGCGTCGTCGCGATGGTCAACGTCGAGGATTCGCCGCTCGCGGCCGCGGCCGATTTCGTCGTGCCGCTCCACGCCGGGCCCGAGCTCAGCGTCGCCGCGACGAAAAGCTATCTCTGCTCGCTGTCGGCGCTGCTGCAGCTCGCGGCCGAGTGGAAGGACGATGCCGCGTTGCGCGAGGCGCTCGCGGCGGTGCCGGCCGCGTTGAACGAGGGCGCGGCCGCCGACTGGCATTCGCTCGTCGACGGGCTCGTCGATGCATCGAGCCTTTTCGTCGTCGGGCGCGGCCTCGGCCTCGCCGCGGCGCAGGAAGCCGCGCTGAAACTCAAGGAAACCTGCGGCATCCACGCCGAAGCGTTCAGCGCGGCCGAAGTGCAGCACGGTTCAATGGCGCTCGTCGGGCGCGATTTTACGGTCGTGTTCTTCTTGCAGGACGACGACACAAGAGAAAGCACGCTCGCGATCGCCGCGGAATTCCGCGTGCGCGGCGCGCGCGTATGGCTGATCGGCGGGGGCGGCGACGCGCTGCCGCTGCCGCAAACGAGCGATCCCGCCTGCACGCCGCTGATCGCCGTG
>CALFNI010000619.1 GCA_937902695.1 uncultured Rhodanobacteraceae bacterium | reverse complement strand
GAGAATGCCGGCGCGGTATTCCGGGGTGCGGGTCAGGGCCTGCAGCCGTGCCGCGACGTTCACGCCGTCGCCGATCACGGAATAGTTGAGCCGGCGTTGGGAACCCATGTTGCCCGCGACGACATGCGCCGTGTTCACGCCGATCCCGATGGCGAGCGGCGGACGGCCTTCGGCCACGAGCTCCTCGTTGAGCTGGACGAGGGCGGCCTGCATTCCGAGCGCGGCGGCGAGCGCGCGGTCGGCGTCGTCGCCGTGCGCGACCGGGGCGCCGAAGAGCGCCATGATTTCATCGCCGATGAACTTGTCGATGACGCCGCCGTGACGCTCGATCTCGGCGCTCATGCGATCGAGATAGCGGTTGAGCAGCACGAGCACCTCGCGGGGCGCGAGCGTTTCGCTCAGCGGGGTGAAGCCGCGCAGGTCGGCGAACAGCACCGTGACTTCGCGCTCCTCGCCGCCCAGTGCGGCGCCGTCGCGCATGAGCTGGGCGGCGACTTCGGGGGAGACGTTCTTGTCGAGCAGGTCGCGCACCTGGTCGCGTTCGGCCAGGCCGGCGCTCATCTGGTTGAAGGATTCGGCGAGCCGGCCGAGTTCGTCGGTCCGGCGCAGCTCGATGCGCGTCTGGTAATCGCCGCTCGCGATCACGCGGGTATGCTCGGCCAGCGCCTCGACCGGGCGACTGAGCTGCCGGGTGAACGCACCGCTCAGGATCGCAGCGAGCACGAGGCTGCCGCAGGCGACGAAGAGGAGCAGGTATTCCAGCTCGCGCGCCGGACCGAGTTTCTCGTCGAGCGAATACTGCAGCGCGAGCGTGGCGGAGAGGTCCTTCCCGGCGGGCAGCACCTTGGCCGCGATCATCGAGGAGCCGCCGGCGAGCGGAAGCGTCGTGACGCCGGATTGCGTGCGCAGCGCCGGCAGCGCGGCCGGCAGCGCCGCGGCGACGCGGGCCGGCAAAGTGGTGGCGATGATCCGTGAATCCTGATCGGCGAAGGTCACGTCGACGCGGGTCTGCTCCTTCAGCCGGCGCGCAAAGGCGTCGTCGATCCGGAATCCGACGACGAGCCAGGCGACGATGTCCGGCGCGCGCACGGGGACGGTCACGAGCGAATGGAGTTGCCCGTTGAGGTAACCGTAGCCCGTCGCTCGCGGGTTGGGATCCGCGCTGGCGTCGGCCTGGGCCACGAGCTCGCGCAGCACGTCGCCGGAAACCTCCCGCGCGGCGGTGCTTGCGATCGGCTTGGCGTCGAGGGAGAGCAGAGTGACGAAGTCGGCCTTGATCCGCAGCTGGATGCTGTTGAAGGCCGACACGATCGTCGCCGGATCGGTGGCGCGGGCGAAGAGCGGCTTGAACGCGTAGTCGCTGGTCGCCGCGCTCGCGCCGATCGCGAGGATGTCGTTGCGGTCGTCGACGATCTGGCGGAAGACCCCCGCCGCGGAGACGAGATCCTTGGCGATCAGCTCGCGGGCGTTGGTGCGGTTGGCGCGCGAGACGATGAAGTAGGTCGCGAACTGCGCAGTCGCCACCACCAGCACGAACAGCAGCAGCAGCGTGGTGCCGAAGCTTTGGGAGCGCCGCACGATGTCGTCGTTGCCGGCCGCGGTTTATTTGTACCCGGCGCCGCCCGCGTCGGGCGCGCGGCGGATCCGGCGGTCGGGGCGGAGCGTGAGCGCGATCACCTGCGTGGTGTCGTCGCTCGCGCTGATCACGATCTCACGGTCGACCTTGCCGGCCAGCAGCGGATGCCAGACTTCAAGGTGGTATCGCCCGGCCGGCAGTTGTCCGATGGCCGCCTTGCCGTCGTCGCCCGCCTTGCTGAAGTACGGCGTCGCGAGCACCACCACGTACGCCTTCATCCAGTCGTGGATGTTGCAGCCGAGCGTGACGACGCCCGCCTTGTCGAAGAGCACGGCCTCCTTCGGCGCGCCGCGGTAGAGGGGAATGTCGAAGGTCTTGGCCTCCGACTGCGAGAACACCTGGTGCTGGATCGAATCCTCGTTGGGAAAGCTCACGCGCGTGCCGACGACGATCGGCGTCACATAGGGATGAAACTCCTCGTCCTTCTGCGTGATGACCGCGGGCTCGGCGGGGGCGACTACCGGGATGGACGCATCGAGTCGAGTCAGCGAAGCGACGGCGTCCGCCACCGGCTTGCCCTTCGCATCGCTGAGCACGACCTGCACGGTGCCGGCGCCAAACGCGGTCGAGCCCAGGGCGGCGCCAGCCAGGAGAAGGGAGAAAAGGAGGGCGAAGCGGGGCATGGCGAGGCGGTGACGGACGGTTTAGAAGCGATGGACAACGCTGAGGGAAATCTGATGGCTCACGTAATGGGAGCCCGCGCTGCCATGCACGTCGATGTGGTCGTAGCGGAGCGGCAGTGACGTGTTGCGCGCGATCGCCGGCGCGAGGGCGAGCCACCAGAGATCGGTGCGGCCGTCGATGCGGTAGGCGACCCAGCCGGAGCCGAAGGTGTCGGACATGCGCCACGGGATGCGCATGTAATAATCCGCCAGCGCCGGTCCCGCGAAGCCCGCCATCGCGCCGCTCCAGGTGGCCCAGGAGGCGTTGGCTTCCTGCTCGCCCCATTGGCGGCAGGCGCCGGCGTCGAGCTGCCAGATGTCCGTGACGTCCCAGCTGACCTCGGCCGAGAGCCCGCGGTTGACCCGGGAAAACACGGCTTGGTTGGCATTGCGGTCCGACCATTCGCCGGTGACCGCGACGCGCCAGGCATCGTTGAGGCGCTTGGAGGCGGTCAGGCGGGCCGTCGTGGTCCAGGCGTTGCGCGCGGCTTCCCGGTAGAGCCCGCCGCCGGCCTCGGTCTGCAGCGCGAGCACCGGCGCCAGGGGGCCGAGGCCGAACTTCCGGCGCAGCTCGAGCTGGACGGCGAACGAGACGTCGTCGAGTCCGTCGAACTCCGGGCAGATCCTCGTGTTGGCGGTGCCCCCGAAGAGCAGGGCGTCATCGCGCGAAAGAATAAACCGCTGGCTGAACGCGCCGCTGGCGGAGAACGTTTCCGCGTTGCGCTGGTCGATCGGCCGAGCCGAGTGCGAAAGATTGTCGTTCCATGC
>CALFNI010000618.1 GCA_937902695.1 uncultured Rhodanobacteraceae bacterium | reverse complement strand
CCTTGCCGCCCGAGAGACGCGGAAAACTTTCGAGGCCGTGCTTGCCGACGCGCGCGCGCACGTCCTTCGCCGCCGCGACGAGATCGCGCCAGCCGATGCCGGGCGCGGGATCGAGATCGAACACGAGACGATCGGGCCGCTCGGGATCGTCGACGCGCGAGCCCCACGGATGGAACTCGAGCGCGTTCATCTGCACGAGCTCGAGCACGCCTTGCGCATCGTCGACGTAAAGATAAGGCTCGCTGCCGCCGCCTTTTTCCTTCAGCGGGATCGACGCGACATGGGCGCCCAGCGTGTCCGCGTGATGCTTCTGGAAGAAGCAGCCGGCACCTGCGCCGTCGGGACAGCGGATGACCGAAAGCGGCCGCCGCGCGACTTCGGGCAGGAACCACTCCATGACCGCCGCGTAGTAGCCGGCGACGTCGCCTTTGGAGAACGACGTTCCCGGAAACACGATGCGCTCGGGGTGCGTGATGCGGACGTCCATCGCCTTCGGCGCGGCGCTCGCGCGCTTCGCCGGACGCGCCGTCGAGCTCTTCGTCGCGCTCGCGCGCTTTCGCGGTGGGCTTGCGGACACGGGTTTCGCCATCGAAGGTCTCCACGAAGCGCGCACGGCGGGCGAATGGATTGTAGGTGCAACCGGGCCGCGCCGGACCGCATCCGATCGCCCATGGAACCAATCAGGCCCGATCCAGTCGAAGTGTCGATGAACGCGCGCGCGAGCACGATTCGCAACCGCCCCGCTTCGACACCCTGGTGGGCGTGGCTCGCCGGCGCGCTCGCAGTCGTCGGCGCGGTCGGCATCGGGCTCTACCTTGCGCGAACCGGCCCGCCGGCCGTCTCCGAGATGCCGGGCACGAGCAAGACCGCACCGGCGCCCGCGCCGCCGCCGGCGTCCGCGATCCAGCATCCGATCGGCGACGCCGGTGTCGCGAGCGACGGCGCGCCCCTGCCCGCGCTCGATGCGAGCGATGCGGCCGTGCTCGCCGCCCTCGGTACGTTCACCGGCGAAGGACTTACGGCGCTGCTCAATCCCGAACATGTGATCCAGCGCATCGTCGCCACGATCGACAGCCTGCCGCGCCAGAAGATCGCGGCCGATTCGCTGCCGGTGCGCGGCGCGTCGGGCGCGTTCGTCGCGCGGCGCGATGCGGGCGGCGAAGCGATCGACCCGAAAAACTACGCGCGCTACGACGCCTACGGGGCGATCGCGAAATCGATCGATGCGCAGAAGGTCGTCGCCTGGTACGTGCACTACTACCCGCTGTTCCAGGCGTCGTACCGCGAGCTCGGCTATCCGGACGGCTATTTCAACGACCGGCTCGTCGCCGTCATCGACCATCTGCTCGCGACGCCGGATTTGCAGCAACCGCCGGCGCTGACGCGATCGAAGGTGATGTATGAGTACGCCGATCCTGCGCTCGAGGCGCGCTCGGCGGGCCAGAAGCTCCTGCTGCGCAGCGGGCCGGAGAACGAAGCGGCGATAAAGGCGAAGCTCCGCGAGATCCGCGGCATGCTGACGGCACAGCAGGCCTCGCCGGGCGATGCGGCGCCATTCGCGAACCCGCCGCGGGCGGCGAACGGACCGGCCGCGCATCCCGACGGCGGCTGAACGCGCCCGCGTGCGTCCACCCCTTTTGGCACTCCATGCCGATCCCCATCTTGGCGATCATCGTAACCGCGTCGAGTGCGACGCTCAGGCGAGAATGACGATGGTGACGTTCCTGCTCTGGATCCTGCTGCTGGTGTTCTGCTGGCCGCTCGCGCTGCTTGCGCTGGTGCTCTATCCGATCGTCTGGCTGCTGCTGCTGCCGTTCCGGATCCTCGGCATTGCCGTCGAGGGCGTCTTCGAATTGCTGCGCGCGATCATTTTCCTGCCGGCGCGCCTGCTTGGCGGCGGCCCGGCGCGCAGTCGCGCCTGACGCATTCACGCGTCAGTCGAGGCACGCTCCCTCGGCATCTCCGCGCGCGCTGAGCGGACGACTATCCCGCGCGCGGCAGCCCAAGCACCTCCGGCGAAAACGACAGGCGCTCGCGGCCGAGATCCGCCTCGGCCAGGACCTGCGCACGGCCGACCTTGATCAGCCACGTGTGCTGCTCCAGCGGCGCCGATTTCCGGAACGCCTTCGGCGTCAGCACGGCGAGCGCGGCGCGATGCCCGGGATCGCGCACCGATCGATAGCGGATCAGCGCAACGCCCGCCTCGCGCGCGACGCGGGCCAGAGCCTGCGTCGCAGTATAGCTCGCCGGATCTTCCCACTGCCTGCGCTGGCGATCGAAGGGTGGCTGCGACACGACGATCGCGGAGCCGGCGACACTGGCGCGAAACGCCGTATGCGGCACCGGCAGCAGGTCCGGCGTCGCCGGCGAATCGGCAAGGAAGCGCAGACGCCAGTAGGCGACCTCCGCGAGCGCAGTCTCGACGACGTCGGCGCCGTACCAGACGCCCGGATCGCCGATGCCGCGAAACCGCGAGCCGACCGGCGGCGGCGCGGGATAGCGGAACGGCGTGGCGAGCAGGTAATGCAGCTTCGCCGCGTCGGCCGGCAGCGGCGGCTTGCTCGCTTCGAGCAGGTCTTCGAGCACGCGCTGCTCGTCGAGCGTGTCGACAAGGCGCATCGTCGGCACGCGATGCTGTGCCTCGACGATGCGCCACGGCTTCGCGCGGAGGTTGCGCGCAGCCGCGCCGACGGCATCGGCGGTGAAGTGCTTCGTCGCGATCATGATTCAGGCGCGAGCATCGCCGCCCGGCGTCGCACGATCTGCGATTGCGCGCGCGCAGAATGCTTCGCCATCGAGAAACGTCCGGGATATCAGGGCCGCCCGCGTGCGGTGTCGAGATAGTGCAATACGTGGATCAACCCCTCCGCGCTGCGCAGTCGATCGATCGGCTTCTCGCCGCCGAACGCGGCGTTCGCGCCATTGAGCCACGCGCGCGCGGCGACGTCGTTCGAGCCGACGACCGCATCGAGCGAGCGGAACACGCGCACCCAGAGTCTCGCCAGCTCGCCGGCCTTGCTGTCCGGATCGACCGGAGCGCCGCCGTTTGCCGCGCGGGAGACCGTCGACGCGCTGACGCCGATGATGTCGGCAAGCATGCGCTGCGGCACTTCGAGGATATCGGCGGCGCGAAGCGCGGCCTTGGTCAGGACGCGCGCGGGATCGCTGTCCGGGACGGAGGGCCTTCGCGCGGCGGTTCGCATCATGTCGACGACCGTGGCTGTTTGCATGGGGAATTATCTTCCTGAATGGTTGCATATGCAATACGCGGTAAGGTCCGCGATCCGGACACATTCAGCTTGCCCGCGCGGCCAAGTGCCGGCGAGCGGCATGCTGCCCTGCCGCCTGCGCGAGCAGCGCGATTCGGCGCGTCAGCCGAAGAACCAGTAGCAGACCGCGATCGATGCGACGACGCCGGCAAGATCGGCGAGCAGCGCGCAGCCGACCGCGTGCCGGGCGCGCTGGATGCCGACCGCGCCGAAGTAGACCGCGAGCACGTAGAACGTCGTCTCGGTGCTGCCCTGCACGGTGGCCGCGACCAGCGACGGGAAGCTGTCGACGCCGTGCGTCTTCATCGTCTCGATCAGCATCGCGCGCGCCGCGCTGCCCGAAAGCGGCTTCACGAGCGCCGTCGGCAGCGCATCGACGAAGCGCGTATCCATGCCGCTCGCCGCGGCGAGCCAGCGGACGCCGTCGAGCGCGAAATCAAGCGCGCCCGACGCGCGCAGCACGCCGACCGCGCAGAGCATCGCGACGAGATAGGGCAGCAGGTCCTTCGCGACGTCGAAGCCCTGCTTCGCGCCTTCGACGAAGCTTTCATAGACCGATACCTTGCGCCACGCGCCGGCCACGAGGAAGGCGACGATGATCGCGAACAGCACGAGGTTGCCGAGCAGCGAGGACAGCGGCGCAAGCGACGCCGCGGGCAATGCCGCAAGCAGCGCGATGAAGCCGCCGAACAGCAGCGCGAACGAAAGCATCCAGAGCAGCACGACCGGATCGCGCAGCTTCAGCCGCTGCACGATCGCGACGGACAGAAAGCCGGTCAGCGTCGATGCGCTCGTCGCGAGCAGGATCGGCAGGAACACGAGCGTGGGATCGTGCGCACCGGCTTGCGCGCGGTACATGAAGATGCTGACCGGCAGGATCGTCAGCGACGATGCGTTCAGCACGAGGAACAGGGTCTGCGCGTTGCTCGCGGTGTCCGCGCTTGGATTCAGCGTCTGCAATTCGCGCATCGCGCGCAGGCCGATCGGCGTCGCCGCGTTGTCGAGCCCGAGCGCGTTCGCGGCGAAATTGAGCGTGATGAGGCCGATCGCGGGATGGCCCGCGGGCACTTCGGGCATCAGCCGCCGGAACAGCGGGCCGAGCAGGCGCGCGAGCGCGTCGACGAGCCCCGCCCGCTCGGCGATGCGCAGAAGGCCGAGCCAGAGCGTCAGCGTCCCGAACAGCAGGATCATGACCTCGACCGACAGCTTCGCCATGTCGAACAGGCTGCCGATCATCGCGGCGAAGACGCCGCTGTCGCCGCCGACCAGCCAGCGCATCAGCGCCGCGAGCGCCGCCGTCAGGAAGAAGCCGAGCCAGAGCCGGTTGAGCATGCGCCGCCGAGCCGCCGCGATCGGCGAAGCATCGCACGGCGCTCGCGGCCGCGCACGCGCTCGGGCACACTCGCGCGATGACCGACAAGCCTTTCGCGCCCGCGTGCGAGCGCAACCGCGAGCCGATCCTCGCCGTGCTGCGCGCGCATTTCGCCGACCGCTCGCGCGTGCTCGAGATCGGCAGCGGCACCGGCCAGCACGCGGTGCACTTCGCCGCGGCGATGCCGTTCCTCGTCTGGCAGACGTCCGACGTCGCCGAAAACCTGCCCGGCATCCGCGCATGGCTCGACGAGGCCGATCTCGCGAATACGCCGGCGCCGCTCGTGCTCGATGTCGCCGGCAGCGACTGGCCGGCGACGCGGTTCGATGCAATCTTCAGCGCGAACACGCTGCACATCATGAGCTGGCCCGAGGTCGAGCGGTTTTTCGCGGCGCTCGACCGCATTGCGACGCCCGACGCAAAGCTCGCTGTCTACGGACCGTTCAACTACGGCGGCGCGTTCACCAGCGCGAGCAACGCCGCGTTCGACGAATCTCTGAAGGCGCGCGCGCCGCACATGGGCATCCGCGACATCGAAGCGGTCGACGCGCTTGCGCGCAAGGCCGGTTTCGCGATGATCGACGACGTCGCCATGCCCGCCAACAACCGCACGCTGGTCTGGCAGCGCCGGCAATGAGCGAAGCGGTGCTGCTCGCCTGGAGCGGCGGCAAGGATTCGACGCTCGCGCTCGAACGGCTTCTCTACGATCCCCGCCTGCAGGTCGCAGCGCTGGTGACGACGATCACGACCGGCTACGACCGCATCGCGATCCACGGCGTGCGGCGCTCGATACTGCGCCGGCAGACCGCGCTGCTCGGCATTCCGCTGGTCGAAGCCGAGATCCCACCGCAGGCGGACAACGCGTCCTACGAAGCCTCGTTCGCCGCTGCGCTTGCGCGCGCAACCGAGTCGTCGGGCCGGGCCATCGACGCGATCGCGTTCGGCGATCTCTTTCTCGCCGACGTGCGCGCGTATCGCGAGGCGATGCTCGCGCGGATCGGCTGGCGGGGCCTCTTTCCGCTCTGGGGCGAGGACACCGCGCGGCTCGCACGGTATTTCGTCGAACGCGGCTACCGGGCGATCCTGAGCTGCGTCGACACCGAGCAGCTCGACGGCGCGTTCTGCGGCCGCTCGTTCGACGCGGCGCTACTCGCCGATCTCCCGGCCCGTGTCGATCCGTGCGGCGAGAACGGCGAGTTCCATACCTGCGTCCACGGAGGTCCGATCTTCACCGGCACGATCGCGCTCGAACGCGGCGAACGCGTTCTGCGCGACGACCGGTTTCAATATGTCGACCTCGTCGAAGCGGACGCCGCGTAGTCAGGCGTTCGACTCGGGCTACTCGAACCGATAGCCGAAGCCGTAGACCGACACGACCGCATCGACGCCACAGTCGGCGAGCTTGCGGCGGAGGTTCTTGACGTGACCGTCGACCGTGCCGGCGACGCCACTACTCGAATGGATTCGAGCCCGCCTGGCAGTGCATTTCCCCTCTCCCACTTGCGGGAGAGGGCAGGGTGAGGGCAAGCCGCATCGCCCTCCCTCACCCGCGCAGCTATAGAGGCGAAAGCTATGCCGCGTGCGTGCGCAGCGACGGCGAGCGCCACGCCTGCATGAGATCGTTCTGCCGCGTCATCGCCGCCGCGAGATGCCGCTCCTTGACGTGTCCATAGCCGCGAATGTGCTCCGGCACCGAGGCGATCTCGACGGCGAGCGCGTGATTGTCGTGATCGAGCGTCGCGAGCAGCGTGTCGACCGTCGCGAAGTATTCCTCGATGAGCTTGCGCTCGCCCTTGCGCTCGGCCGTGTAGCCGAACACGTCGAAGGCAGTGCCGCGCAGACCCTTGAGTTTGGCGAGCAGCCTGAACGCACCGAGCATCCACGCGCCGTACTCGGCCTTGCGCAGATGGCCTTCGGCGTCCTTCTTCGCGAACAGCGGCGGCGCGAGGTTGAAGTGCAGCTTGAAGTCGCCGTCGAACGTCTCGCGGATGCGCTTCTCGAAATCCCCCGACGTGTAGAGCCGCGCGACTTCGTATTCGTCCTTGTAGGCCATCAGCTTGAATGCGTAGCGTGCGACGGCTTCGGCGAGCGACGTGAAGCCGGGCGACTTCTGCTGCTCCGCCGCGCGCACCTTGCCGACGAGCGCCTCGTAGCGCTTCGCGTACGCCGCATTCTGGTAATCGGTCAGGAACGAAACGCGACGCGCGATCTCTTCGTCGAGCGTACGGCTGATCGCCGCGTCATCGAACGCATCCGCATGCGCGCTCGTCGCGGCGGCCGTCGAC
>CALFNI010000617.1 GCA_937902695.1 uncultured Rhodanobacteraceae bacterium | reverse complement strand
CGAGCAAGTGCACGTAGTCGGCCGACTTGCCGTTCGGCAGCGCGAGGATCACGGGGTCGGCGCCACGCACGGCGACGGCTGCGGCACCGAGGTTCTCGTAGCGCAGATCGCTGCCGAACCCGTCGACGTATTCGGACACGCGCTCGCCATCGAGCTCGCGCGACGACACGAACGCGAGCACGAGCGAGGGATGCCGCGCGATCAGGCGAATCAGCTCGGCGCCCGTGTGGCCCCGTGCTCCGACGAGCCCGACGGTCTTCCTCGCGCTCACGCTGGCGTCCTCGCGGCGTCGGCGGCGGCGCCGACCGGATCCTCGAGCGTGGCCGGCCGCGTGCGGCAATGCTCGACGCAGCGCTCGATCGTCGCGAAATCGCCGAGGCCGTACCAGTACGCCGTCCAGCGCGGCTGCCTGTAGCAGCCGTCCGATTCGGCGTAATAGAACGGATTGATCACGTTGTGATGTCGCGAGCGCCAGAAGAGACTCGGGTTTTCCGCTCGCATGACCTGCCATGCCGCGCGTCCGAGGCCTTCGCCCTGCGCATCGTCGGCGACGGCGAACTTGTCGAGATACGGGATGCCGCCTTCCAGGGTCAGGATCAGCGCGGCGCGGTAGTTTTCGCTCACGTACGCCTTGTAGAGATGCGCGCGCCCGAAATAATCGGCCGCGAGCTTGCGCTGGAAGCTCGCTTCGATCAGCGCGCGCAGGCGCGCCTGGTCGATTCCGCTCCAGTCCGTATGCACGTCGACCCGCTCGCCGCGCCGGATCAGCGTGCCCGAGCCCTTGTGCGTGAAGAGCTCCTTGGCGAGCTCGGCCGGCTTCGTGATCGATACCGACGATGCGAGCGGCAGCTTGTCGAGGAGATCCTTGATCTGCTCGATCTTGAGGCGCATGCCGGAGTGCAGCCACGGCTCGGCCATCAGCGTGTCGTACTCGGTCGAGAGGTTGATCGAATCGATGATCGCGCCCGCGCCGTCGAGGAGGCCGCCGGTGCCGGTCAGGAAAATGATCTTGTACGGCTTCAGCACGCGCACGAGCTCGTTCGCGGCGAAATCGGCGTTGATGTTGACGATCTGCCCGCTGTTCGTTTCGCCGAGCGAAGCGATCACCGGGATCGAGCCGGCGCGAAGGCTCGCCTCGATCGGCGCGAGGTCGACCCGCGACACGCGGCCGACGAGGCCGAGCGCGTCGCGATCGATGAACTCTGCTTCGAAGACGCCGGAGACGATCGACGTCGCGCGCGCGTCGACTTCCTGCAGCGCCTCGACAAGCCGGAGATTCTGCGCGTGGAACACGCGGCGCACGATCGCGAGCGTCTCGGGCGACGTGACGCGCAGGCCGTCGATCGTCTGCTTGGAGATGCCGGCCGCGTTGAGCTCCTCGTCGAGCTGAGGTCCCGCGCCGTGCACGACGATCGGCGTCAGGCCGACCTGCTGCAGGAACGCGAGCGAGGACGTCAGCGCATCGAGATCGTCGCGCAGCACCGCGCCGCCGACCTTGACCACGGCGAAACGCTTCGCGTCGAGCTGCGCGAAGCGTTTGAGGTACTGATCGATCTCGCGCGAGCTCGCCATGCTCGAAAGCAGGCGCACGATGGTCTGGCGGACCTGGATGTGGGCATCGGCGTTCATGCGTGTCCATCCGCGATGAGGCGGGTGATCGTCTCGGTGTAGCGCTGCAATTGCGACAGCGCGACCCATTCGTCGGCCGTGTGCGCCTGCGCGATGTCGCCCGGCCCGAACACGAACGCGTCGTACCCGACCTGCGAGAACAGCGAGGCTTCGGTCCAGAAATCGACTGCGTTGCCGATCGGCAGCCCGAGCGCGTCCGCGCGATCGCGCGCGGCAAGCCGGCGCGATTCGGCCTCCGCGATGTCGCCGGCCGGTAGCGGCGGGCCGCGGAACGTTTCGGTGAACTCCGCGGGTGCGCGCTCCGCTAAGGCGCGAAAGCGCTCGAGAAGCGTGTCGGTATCCATCGAAGGCAGCGGACGGAAGCCGAAGCGCAGCGCCGCAGCCGGCGCGATGACGTTGGCCTTGATGCCGCCTTCGACGCGGCCGATATTGAATCGCAAGCCGGTGAGCCCGCCGAAACGCGTGTGCGCCTGCGTTTCGACATGATCGAGCGCACGCGCGCCCCAGCGCATGGCCTGATGCACGGCGCTGTCGGCCGCCGTGTTGCCCCCCGACGCATGACCGGCGCGGCCACTGAAACGCATCAGCACCGAGCTGATGCCGCGATGCGCGAGCACCGCCTCGCAGCGCGTCGGCTCGGCGACGATGACCGCGTCGTACTCGCGGCGCGGGTCTGATAGAAAGGCCGCGATGCAGCGCGCGTCGTTCGCCTCCTCGTCCGACGTGAACAGGAACG
>CALFNI010000616.1 GCA_937902695.1 uncultured Rhodanobacteraceae bacterium | reverse complement strand
CTCGGTCGAGGTAAGCTCCTCGCCGAGCTGCATCATGTTCTGGTTGGCCTTGAGGTCCGGATACGACTCCGACAACGCGAAGAGACGTCCCAGCGTCTGCGTCAGCGCGGTGTCGGCGCCGCCGAGCTGCTGCATCGCGCTCGGATCGCCGGGATTCGCCTTCGCGGCGGCAAGGCCCGATACGGCGGAGTTGCGCGCCTGGATGACCGCTTCGAGCGTCTCGCGCTCGTGCTTCATGTAGCCTTTCGCGGTCTCGACGAGATTCGGGATCAGGTCGTAGCGCCGCGTCAGCTGGACGTCGATCTGCGCGAACGCGTTCTTGTAGTTGTTGCGCGCGCCGACCAGGCCGTTGAAGACGCCGACCGCGTACAGGCCGACCACCACCAGCAGCACCAGCAGGATCACCATGCTCATAGGATCAGTCCTCGCGAAGTCGAATCCGAAAGCCCCTGTGACGCCTTCCCCGGCCGGCCGTATGGCCCTCGCCGGGATGCCGGCTGCGGGAGACCTTCGTTCATTCGGCCGCCCGCCGCACCGGAACTACGTCGCACGTCGTCGTTTTGCGATTGTTTTACTGGAAAGATGTTTCGCAAAGCGCTGAGATATAGCTAGAATCGTCGCGGTTTTGAGCATAGCACGAGGCCGGCAAGGGCCCCGGAGAGCAATTTGAGCCGTACTCCGCACGCAGTATTGACCGCCCTCCTCGCGGCGCTCGTTCTCGCCGCAACGTTGCCCGTTTCCGCAAGCGCCGCCGCGCGCGCCAAAGCGCACGCCAGGCGACCCGCGCACGCGCCGCCGGCACCCGTTTCGAAGGTGCTTGCCAGCAACGAGCGGGTCGCGTCGAACGCCGGCATCGTCGCGCGCCAGTTCGACCGCTGGCTCGACGGCCTCGAATCGTCGAGCGACGTCTCCGGCCTCGCCGTCGCCGTCATCAAGGACGACAAGGTGCTGCTCGAGCGCGGCATCGGCTACGCGAACGCATCGACGCGCGAGCCCGTCACCGGGAATACCGTGTTCCGCCTCGCTTCGCTCTCGAAGGCATTCGCGACGGCCATGGCGGCGCTGATGGTGCAGGACGGCGTCATTTCGTGGGATACGAAGATCGCCAACGTGCTGCCGACATTCCAGCTCGCCGATGTCAACGCGAGCCAGAAGGTCACGGTCGCCGACATCCTGAGCCATCGTGTCGGCCTTCCGCACAACACGTACGATCGCATGCTCGAGGCCGACGAGCCGTACGAGGAGCTCGTCACGCGCCTCGCCGAAGTGCCGATGGCGTGCCCGGTGGGGGACTGCTACGGCTACCAGAACATCGCCTTCAGCCTGATCGGCGACGTCACCTTTGCGGTCACCGGCGACTTCTACTACCACGAGGTCGAGACGCGCATCTTCCATCCGCTCGGCATGGAAACCGCGACCTACGGCCGCGACGCCCTCGAAGGCACCAAGAGCTGGGCGCGTCCGCATCGCCGCGCCGGGCGCGGCTGGATTCCGTTCACGCCGAACGAGGCGTACTACCACGTGCCGCCGGCGGCCGGCGTCAACGCGAGCATCCGCGACATGGAGCAATGGCTGATCGCGCAGATGGGCGGCCGGCCGGACGTGCTGTCGCCTGCCGTGCTGG
>CALFNI010000615.1 GCA_937902695.1 uncultured Rhodanobacteraceae bacterium | reverse complement strand
AACTCGACGCTGGTCATGATCAACAGCACGCTGACCAACAACCAGATCTACTCCTCGCTCGGCAGCGGATTGGGCGGCGGCGCGTTCGTCGAAGGCGACCTGGTGCTCGACCACAGCACGATCACGCACAACAGCGTCGCGATCGCATCGGGGGGCCTTACCCAGAGCGGTGGCGCCGACGTCGGCGGCAAGCTCCTCATGACGTATTCGACGATCTCGGACAACGCCGTCAGCGGGATTTCGAACAACCCCGGCTCGTTCGGCGGCGCGCGCGTCCGCGGCGGCGCGAACATCTCGAACTCGACGATCTCGGGCAACACGGCGGGCGGCGTCGGCGGCCTCATGATCTACGGATCGGCCGCCTCGCCGAACTTCATCGCAAACAGCACGATCTCGGGCAACACGGCGCAAAGCGTCGGCGGCGTCTACGCGCGCGGCCAGACTGCGATCGTGAGCTCGACGATCGCGTTCAACACCGAGACCGCCGTCGCGCACGGCGGCGGCCTTCGCCTCGCCTATTCGAGCGCCGACGTCGAGAGCTCGATCATCGCGAGCAACACGAGCGCGGGCTCGGATCAGAACATAGGCCTCGGCATCGCGGGCGGCGTCAGCGGCGCGAACGACCTCATCGGACCTTCGCCGTCGGTGACGCTCCCGCCGGGCACGATCCAGTCCGACCCGGAGCTCCTCGCGCTCGCCGACAACGGCGGCCCGACGAAGACGCATGCGCTTGGTGCCGGCAGCCCCGCGATCGACGCCGGCAACAACGACGCAGCGGCGTCGTTCGACCAGCGCGGCACGGGCTTCCCGCGCATCGTCGGCAGCGCGCCCGACATCGGCGCCTACGAGGGCGTCGACACCGACACGATCTTCGCCAACGGGTTCGACTGAGGTCGATCGATACATCCGGGAATTCACTGGGCCCGGGCGCGCCGGAAACGGGGCCGGTCGCCTTCGGCTGGACGGCCGCGGTCGCGTCGCGCACGTCCAGCCTGCCGCGCTGCCGCAGCGGCCGTGCTAGGCTCAGCCCGCATCGGCTGCACCCGGTTTCTATTCGCGAGGCGGAATCGCGATGGACTTCCTCTACACCGTTCCGGCCATCCTCGTCCTGATCGGCGCGCTGGTCGTGACGCTTACGCTCGCCGCCGCCGGGCAAGTGTTCGTGCACCGCCGCTTCGCCGCGCGCGACTTCATCGCCTACAACGAAGTCGGCGGCATCATCATCGCGGTCTCCGGCACGCTCTACGCGGTCATCCTCGGCTTTCTCACGGTCGTCGTCTGGCAGCACTTCGTCGAGGCGGGACAGATGGCCGTCGAGGAATCGGATGCCGTGATCGACGTCTGGCACACTTCGGTGGGCCTCTCGCCGGCGGTGCGCACGCGCGTGCGCGACGACATGACCCGCTACGCCGAAACCATGGTCAGCGGCGAATGGCCGAGCATGCGGCGCGGCTCGTTCGACGCACGGGTCGCGCTGCTCGACATGGATGCGATCGACGCCGTCGGCACGCTGGTTCCGGCCCATCTGGGCGAATCGAACTCGCAGGAGGCGACGCTGCAGGAGCTCAACGTCATCCACGATGCGCGCCAGCAGCGCATCGCCATCAACGCGAGCGGCGTGCCGTGGTTCGAGTGGCTCGTGCTGCTGATCGGCGCGGCCTGCATCATCTGCTTCTGCTGGCTCTTCGAGCTGCGCAACGCGCGCGTGCAGATCCTGATGACGTCGACGGTCGTCACGATCATCGTGTCGATCCTCGTCTTGCTGTTCGAGCTGCAGTACCCGTTCCGGAGCGATGTCGGCATCGGGCCCGAGACCTGGGAAGGCGCCGTCCTGCACATCCGGCAGATGCAGGCGGGTGCGCTGGCCGGAATGCGGTAGCAGGCGCCGGACGCGCGCCCCGCGGGCAAGGCGCAACGCCGGCGACCCGACGCCCGGATTTCAGGCGAGCGCAATACGTTCGCCCTCAACGGGCATGTCGACGTCGAGTCCGCTCAGCCGCATCCGGTCGGCCAGGGGCTGCATGCCCCGCCCGGGCTCGCCGTGTACCAGCAGGATCTTGCGCGGCGTGCCGGCATGCGCAACCCAGCGCAGCAGGTCGTCCTGACCCGCGTGGGCGGAAAACCCATTTATCGTCCAGATCTTCGCGCGCACGCGAATCTCCTCGCCGAGGATGCGCACGAACTCGCCCCGGCGCGGCGCCGGCACGTCGCT
>CALFNI010000614.1 GCA_937902695.1 uncultured Rhodanobacteraceae bacterium | reverse complement strand
CCCCCAAAAGTCTCGCTCGAAGGCGCTCAGGAACGGCAGCGACTTGTCGTTGACGTAGGGGTTAGCGAGCAGCGCCTCCTGCTCGTCGAAATTATAGTTCGAGAGCGGCGACCTGACGTACAGGATGATGGAGACCAGCAGCGCCTGCCGGGGAAGCACCAGCAGCAGCGCGCCGGCGTCGCCGTGCACGTCCGCGTCGAGCCGCTCGACGCCCGGCACGAAACCGGCGCTCGAGAACGAGGCTCCGTGCAATGCCGCATCGACGTCGAAATCGTCCGTGCCGCTCCAGCGAAGATCGGCGCCGCCGAGCTCGCCGCGCGGATGGGCGAGATAGAGCCAGCGGCGCAATCCATCCGGAACGCCGGCGCCCAGCATCGCAAGGCTGCCGATCGGCTCGAGCGAAACGTTGGTCGCCTGCGCGCGGTAGCGCGCGTGATCCTCGGCGCCGCGGCGCTCGATCGTGAGCCCGGCGGGCGGCAGCGGCGCGCCGTCCTGCGTCACGACGAGATCGGCGACGTCGGCCGTCCAGCCGCCGTCGTCGCGCAGCCACCGCGCGACGAATGCGACGCGATCGAAGTGCGTGCGCGGCG
Source organism: uncultured Rhodanobacteraceae bacterium (assembly GCA_937902695.1). Lineage (GTDB taxonomy): Bacteria > Pseudomonadota > Gammaproteobacteria > Xanthomonadales > Rhodanobacteraceae > Dokdonella_A. Next base: position 2,378 of record CALFNI010000614.1, on the reverse strand, counting down.
CGACGGCGGAGCCTGCGTCGAGCGTGATCGCCTCGCGCGCCGCGAACGTCGCGTCGTGCAGGTCGACGCGCATGCGCACGGCCTCGGCGCGGGCGGCCTGCACGGCGATCCATATCTGCGCATCGCCGCGGCCGGCCAGGAGCTCGACGCCGCCGAACGGACGCTGCGCGGCGAAGCGCGCGAGATCGACGTCGCGCCCGCCGGCGTAGAGGATGCCGTTGCGGCGATTGAGATCGAGATCGGCGATGAGGTCGACCGGCGTCGGATCGCCGGCGAGATTGCTGACCTTGCCGGCCAGATGCGTGGTCTGGCCCTGGTTGACGACGCGGATCTCCGACGCGCCGAGCGCGAGGTGCAGATCGTCCTTCGGATCGTCGATCGCGAGCTTGAGATCTTTCAGCACGAGAACGCCTAGCACGCCCATCGACAGTTCCTGCGGCGAGGACGATGGCGCCGCGCCGACGTCGATCCCGCGCAGGTGCCAGCCGCCGTCGTCGCCGCGCACGAGATCGACGTCGACGCCGACCATGCGGAACTCGCTCCAGGCGAGGCCGCGCCGGAACGGCGCGTACACGCTGAGCGCGAGCTCCGCCTTGGGAATCTCGAGCGGGGCCGTGCCCTCGCTGTTGCCGATGCGCACGTGCTCCAGCGCCAGCACCGGACCGCCGCCGACCCACGCGCCGGTCACGCCGCCGATCGTCACCGGCTGATGCAGGCGTTCCGAGAGCCAGGCTTCGATGCGCGCGGGATTGCGCACGAGCCATGGCATCGCGAGCTGCGTGAAGCCCATCAGCACGGCGAGCGCGATGATCGCCGTCGTGATCAGCGCAAACAGCGCGAGGCGCAGCCGGCGGAGCGTTCGCCGCAGCATCGACGTCTATCTGCCCGGCCGCGCCGGCGGCGAACGGGACGGCGGCGCCTCCGACCCGCCGCCGTCATTCCCGCGAAAGCGGGAATCCATGTTGCTTGTCGTTGCGTTGAAAAAAATGGATGCCCGCTTTCGCGGGCATGACGGGGCAACAGGCGCCGGCGCGTCAGAGCAGCACGACATCGTACTGCTCCTGCGAATAGTGCTCCTCGGGCTGGAAGCGGATCGTCTTGCCGATGAACTCCTCGAGCTCGGCGACTGCCGCGCTCTCTTCTTCGAGGATCCGGTTGACGACCTTGGGCGCCGCCAGCACGAGGAGCTTCTGCGCCTCGAACTGGCGGACGGCGCGCGTGATCTCGCGAAAGATCTCGTAGGTGACCGTCTCGGCGGTCTTGATGCTGCCGCGCCCGGTACACGCCGGGCACGGCTCGCAGAGCTGGCGCTCGAGGCTTTCGGTCGTGCGCTTGCGCGTCATTTCGACGAGGCCGAGCGGCGACATCTCGTAGACGGTCGCCTTCGCGTGGTCGCGCGCGAGCGATTTCTCGAGCTGGCGCAGCACCTGGCGCCGGTGCTCCTCGTCGACCATGTCGATGAAGTCGATGATGATGATGCCGCCGAGATTGCGCAGGCGAAGCTGCCGCGCGGCCGCCTGCGCGGCTTCGAGGTTGGTGCGGAACACGGTCTCCTCGAGGTTGCGCGTGCCGAGGAAGCCGCTGGTGTTGACGTCGATGGTGGTCATCGCCTCGGTCTGGTCGACGATCAGGTAACCGCCCGACTTCAGCGGCACGTCCTTGCGCAGCGCGCGCTGGATCTCGTCCTCGACGCCGTAAAGATCGAAGATCGGCCGCTCGCCCGGATAATGTTCCACGCGCTCGGCCAACTCCGGCATGAACTGCTGCACGAAGCCCTGCGCGCGCTCGAGCGTCTCGCGCGAATCGATGCGCACCTTCTCGATCGTCGGCCGCATCAGGTCGCGGAGCGCGCGCAGCGGGAGGCTGAGATCATCATAGACGCGCATGCCGACGCGCGCCGTGGCGATGTTCTCCTGCACCTGCGTCCACAGCTTGCCGAGGTAGTCGATGTCCTCGGCGATCGCGTCGCGCGACTCGCCCTCGGCGTTCGTGCGCACGATGTAGCCGAAGCGCGTCTCGCCGACGAGCTCGGCGAGCAGCTCCTTGAGCCGCGTGCGCTCGACCTCGTCCTCGATGCGCACCGAGACGCCGAGCACTTTCGAGTACGGCAGCAGCACGAGATAGCGCGACGGAATCGAAAGATGCGTCGTGAGGCGCGCGCCCTTGGTGCCGATCGGATCCTTGACGACCTGCACGACGATCTCCTGCCCGTCGCGCACCAGCTCGCCGATCGACGGCATCGGCAGCGCCGCGTCGCCGTTCTCGGCGATCAGCGGCGAATGCAGGCGGATGATGTCCGACGCATGCAGGAACGCCGCGCGATCGAGCCCGATCTCGACGAATGCAGCCTGCATGCCCGGCATGACCCGGCTGACCTT
>CALFNI010000613.1 GCA_937902695.1 uncultured Rhodanobacteraceae bacterium | reverse complement strand
ATCAGTTCACGTTCGGCCAGAGCTCGGACAAGGGCTCGATCATGGCCGGCATCAGTTACAACAAGACCGGCCAGGTGCTGGCCGGGCACCGCAAGTTTTCGAAGAACTCGGTGTCGCTATACGGCACCCATGGCGGTGCGCGCGGCGGCATCGGTCCGTCCGCCAGCGTCGGCGGCTCGACGTCCTCGCCGTTCGGCCACGTGCAGATCCCGGACGAGTTCGCCAGTCTCTTCCCGGACTGCAACACCGGCTTCCTCGCGCGCATCCCGGGCCATAGCGGCCAGGACATCGCGAACGACTATCGCTGCTACGTCAACAACGGCACGCCCGCGACCCCGAGCGACAAGTACAACTACGCGACCGTCAACCTGATCATGACGCCGCAGGAACGCACCGGCCTGTTCTTGAACGGCAACTACAAGCTGACGGACAACGTCGAAGCCTACCTTTCGGTCATGCACAACAAGACGTCGTCGGCGTTCCAGCTGGCGCCTTCGGTGTATGGCTCGCCGTACGGCGGCATCATCTCGGCCGACAGCTACTACAACCCGTTCGGCGTCGAGTTCAGCCGCACGGAGCTCGACTACCGCTCGCGCTTCGCCGTGCTCGGCAATCGCCGTGTGTCGTTCGGCACGAACACGGACCAGCTCTCGACCGGCTTCAAGGGCTCGTTCTCCATCTGGCAGGACCAGCAGTGGAACTGGGAAGTCGGCATGGACTACGGCCACAACACCGTGCAGACAACGACGTACGGCCTGCCGAACCTCAACATCCTGAATCAGGCGACGGGTCCGTCGTTCTACGACCCCGGAACGGGCACTGTCGTCTGCGGGCAGCCCGGCGCGATCATCAAGAACTGCACGCCGATCAACATCTTCGATCTCGAGGATCCGAACACGCTCGCGGTCTTGCGGCAGGCGAGCTCGGCGGCATCGAGCGGCGGCTTCACGCAGGAGAAGGTCTGGCGTGCCGATGCGAACGGCGGCATCTTCGAGCTGCCGGCGGGAACCGCGCAGCTCGCCGTAGGCGCCTCGTACCGCAAGGAATATTCGCACGGCAACGTCGACACGTCGCTGCTGATCAATCCGTCCACGGGCAACTGCGTGCTGGGCAGCCAGTGCGCGTCGCCGCTGCAGGGCGGCTACAACGTCAAGGACTTCTACGCCGAGCTCTTCGTGCCGATCCTGAAGGACATGCCGTTCGTCCACGCGTTGAACCTGACGATCGGCGACCGCTACTCGAAGTACAACAACTTCGGCTCGACGAACAACACCAAGGTCGCGCTCGAGTGGCGTCCGATCGAGGACCTGCTGCTGCGCGGCACGGTGTCTCAGGTGTTCCGCGCGCCGACCGTGCTCAACCTGTTCGGGGCGGCGGTCAACGACGCGCCGCGACTCTCGCACGATCCCTGCGACGGCTACACCGGAAATCCGCCGAATCCCGCGTGCACGAACGTGCCGACCGACGGTTCGTTCCGCAACCATTCCGTCTCGCAGGGCGTGCAGATCAACGCGACCGCATCGGGCTCGGAGTTCGCGGGCTTTCCGCTCGGACCCGAGCTCGGCAAGTCGTTCGACTGGGGCGTCGTCTACGATCCGCACTTCATCGACGGTCTGTCGGTCAGCGCCGACTACTGGCGCCTGTATCTCAACGACATCATCACGAACGTCGGCGCGCAGAGCGTGCTCGATCTGTGCGCTGCGGGTCAGCTGATCTTCTGCAACATGTTCACGCGCACGGCGTCCGGCGTGAACCAGGGCCAGATCCTGACGATGCTCGAGCCGACCGCGAACCTCGGCCGCGTCGACGTGAAGGGCGTCGACCTGTCGCTGAACTACCGTTTGCCCGAGTTCTCGTTCGGCCGCTTCAACATCCAGTTCAACACGACGTATCTGGAGAAGTACGACGTGTCGACCGCGCCGGGCACGCCGGCGAACACGGTCTATCACTATGCCGGCCACTTCCTGACCTTCGGCTCGTCGCAGGCGGCTGCGTGTGCCACCGGCGTCGGCTCGGGCGGCGTCTGCCTCTATCCGCGCTGGCGTGCGCAAACGGCCGTCAACTGGGCCATGGGCAGCTTCGACGCGTCGTGGCGCATGCGCTACGTCGGCCGCTTCCGCATGGGCTCGCCCTCGCCCT
>CALFNI010000612.1 GCA_937902695.1 uncultured Rhodanobacteraceae bacterium | reverse complement strand
GCTGCCGTATTGGTACGAGGACGAGCACGCGATTTACGTCCATGCGGGCCTACCGCGCGCGGGCGCGAGCTTCGCGCACCCATCCACGGCGGCGCCGAAGCAGTCATTGCTATGGCTGCGCGATCGCGACTTCTTCGCGAATTATCGCGGCAAGCTCGTCGTCTTCGGGCACACGACGACCGAGCAGCTCCCGCCCGAGCATCTTCGAGATGCCGAGCGGGTAGCCCCGCGTAGAGCGCGAAGTCACTACCTGCGAATCGGCGAGATCGCGGTACTGCCTGGACTGCTCCGAATCGAGGATGCCCGAGCCGAGGCTCGCGCTTCGCATCGACTTCAGCATCATCTGCGTGAACAGCGTTTCGAACTGGCGCGCAACCGTCGACGTCGACGCGCGCTTGTCCGTGCGCGCGGCCGCCCTCAGCCGCGTCAGCGCGGCGAAATCGGTGAAGTTGCCGGTCGTGCGCGGATCGAACGACATCGCTAGATCACGACCAGTTCCGCGTGCAGCGCGCCGGCTTCCTTGAGCGCCTGCAGGATCGATACGAGATCGCTCGGCGCGGCGCCGACCTGATTCACGGCGCGCACGATCTCGTCGAGATTCGCGCCCGAGCCGAACTTGAACATGTGGCCGCCGTGCTCGGTGACCTGCACGGCGCTCTGCGGCACGACGGCCGTCTGGCCGTTCGAAAGCGGCGCCGGCTGGCTGACCGTCGGCGTCTCGGTGATCGAGACTTCGATCGAGCCGTGCGCGACTGCGGCCGGCGACACGCGGACGTTCGAGCCGATCACGACCGTGCCGGTGCGCGAGTTGACGATCACGCGCGCCGGCGCATCGCCCGGCGCGACATCGAGATCCTGCACCGCGCCGAGAAAGCCGACGCGCGCGTTCGGATCCGCCGGCGAGCGCAGCACGACCGTGACGGCGTCCGCTGCACGTGCGGTGCCGTCGCCGAACGTCTTGTTGATTGCGGTCGCCACGCGCGAGGCCGTCATGAAATCCGGCGTGTGGAGATTCAGCGCGAGATCGCCCGAGCTTGCGAACGCGCTCGGCACGACACGCTCGACCGTCGCGCCGTTCGGCACGCGGCCCGAGTTCGAGATGTTGACCTGCACGCTCGAGCCGCTCTTGCCGCTCGCGCTGATGCCGCCGATGACGAGGTTGCCCTGCGCGACGGCATAGACCTGACCGTCCGCGCCCTTGAGCGGCGTCATCAAGAGGCTGCCGCCGCGAAGGCTCTTCGAGTTGCCGATCGACGAGACGGTGACGTCGATCGGCTGGCCGGGCTTGGCGAACGGCGGCAGATCCGCCGTCACCATGACCGCGGCGACGTTCTTGAGCTGCGGGCGCACGTTCGCCGGCACCGTGATGCCGAACTGCTGCAACATGTTGTCGAGCGACTGCGTCGTGAAGGGCGCCTGCGAGGTCTGGTCGCCCGAGCCGTCGAGACCCGCGACGAGGCCGTAGCCGACGAGCTGGTTCTGGCGCACGCCGGCGACGTCGGCGAGATCGCGCACGCGCTCGGCGTGGGCGACTGCAGAGATGGCTAACAACGCGATCATCGCGGCGAATGCGAGCATCCGCCCCCATCCGCCTGCCGGCACCTTCCCCCGCTCTGCGGGAGAAGGGACAGTGATGTGAGCTCTGCGCAAGAGCGAAAGATCACGGGGAGAGTTCCCTTCTCCCGCATCGCGGGAGAAGGTGCCGGCAGGCGGATGAGGGAACGCGGATCGAATGCTGCGAAGGCTCATGTCGTCGATACTCAGAACGGCATGAACTTCGAGTTGAAGAACTTCGACAGCCAGCCCTGCGTGTTCGCATCGGCCAACGAGCCGCGGCCCGTGTACGCGATGTTCGCGTTCGCGACGCGCGTCGAGGCGACCGTGTTGTCCTGGCCGATGTCCTGCGGACGCACGATGCCGGCGATGCGGACGAGCTCCTGGCCCTGGTTGATCGTGAGCCATTTCTCGCCGCGCACGATGAGATTGCCGTTCGGCAGTTTCTCGGCGACCGTCACCGTGATCTGGCCCGAGAGCTGGTTGCTCTGGCTCGATTCGCCGTCGCCGTTGAACGCGTGATCGCTCGAGAGCCCGAACGAGAGCGGATTGCCGGCGATGGTCGTGGGCTTCCCGAACAGCGTC
>CALFNI010000611.1 GCA_937902695.1 uncultured Rhodanobacteraceae bacterium | reverse complement strand
CCGCTTCCAGGCGTTCCTGTGCTACAGCCACAGGGACAGCACATGGGCGGACTGGCTGCACGATGCGCTCGAAAGCTATCCGATCCCGCAGAGGCTGATCGGCCTCACGACCGCCGCGGGCGTGATTCCGCGACGCATCGCACCCGTGTTCCGCGATCGCGACGAGTTGCCGAGCGCGACCGATCTTTCGGCGATGGTGAGCGACGCACTCACGCAGTCCGCAAATCTGATCGTGATCTGCTCGCCGCACGCGGCGCAGTCGCGCTGGGTCGACGAGGAAGTGAAGGCATTCCAGCGCCTCGGCCGGAGCGATCGCATCCTGTGCCTCATCGTCGACGGCGAACCGGGCGCGAGCGCATGGGCGGGGCGCGGGCACGACGAATGCCTGCCGCCGGCGCTGACCAGGCGCTTCGACGACACGGGCCGCGAAACCGGCGAGCGCCTCGAGCCGATCGCGGCCGACGCGCGGCCCGGCAAGGACGGCAAGGCGAATGCGCGCACGAAGCTGGTCGCCGGACTCCTCGGCGTCGATCTCGACGATTTGCGTCACCGCGAACGGCGACGCCGTCGCGTGCGCGCGACGATGGCGCTCGCGCTCGGTTTTGCCTTGCTTTGCGTGACGAGTGCCTTGTCCGTCAATGCGATAGTCGCGCGCCATGCGGCCGAGCGCCGCCAGAAGCAGGCCGAGGACCTCATCGAGTTCATGCTCGGCGACCTCGACGACAAGCTACGGCAGGTGAACCGCCTGGACATTCTCGAAAGCGTCGCAGGCAAGGCGGTCAGCTACTTCGCCACGATGCCGCTTGCGGACGTCAACGACGCGACGCTGGCGCAGGGCGTGCGCGCGCTGCAGCAGATCGGACGCGTCCGCTATGACCAGGGTCGCATGCCCGATGCCGAGAGCGCCTTCGCGGCCGCGCAGCCGACGGTCGACGAACTGGTGCGCCGCGCGCCGGCGAACGGCGAGTTCGTGACGATTCAGGCGCGGAACCGGCTCTGGCTCGGTCGCGTCGCGTGGGAACGCGGCGAGCTCGATGCGGCGCTGACGCGCTTCCGCGATGCGCTCGACCGGCTGGCCACGCTGTCGGCCGCGGAACGGAACCTGCCGGATGCGACGGACCTCGCCGGCGAGATCCGCACGAACATCGGCCGCGTGCTCGAGGCGCGCGGCGACTTCGCCGGGGCGCACGCGGAATACCTCGTCGTGCTCGCCAGCTACGAGCGCCTGAGCGCGCACGAAAGCGACAAGCTCAACTGGAAGGCCGAAGTGGGCTACGCGCACAACAACCTCGGCCAGATCGCGTGGAAGGAAGGCCACCTCGACGAGGCGATCCGCGAGTACGGCGCGGACCGCCGCATCAAGGCGAGCCTCGCCGCGCTGGAGCCGAACAACACGCGGCGCGAGGACCTCCTGATCAGCAATGCGATCGTCGGCAAGAGCCTCGCCGCGGTCGGCGAAGGCGACGCGGCCGAGCGCAATCTGAAGTATGCCGTCGACGCGGCGGAGCGCCTGCTCGACATCGATCCGAGCGTCACGAGCTGGCAGGAAGACGCGGGCTACTACGCGATGATGCTGGCGGCGCTCGCGCGCGCGCGCGGCAACTTCGCCGATGCCTCGCATTTCGGCGATCTCGCGATCTCGCGGCTGCGCGCGCTCGCGCGCCAGGATCCGGAGAACGTGCTGTGGGCGCGCGAGCTGGCCGAAGCGGAGCTCGAAGGTGCGCGTCGCCTGCTTGCGCAGAAGCGCTACGCGGAAGCCGACGATCTCATCCGCGCGGCCGATCGGGGATTTCGCCCGATGGTCAAGGGCGAGCCCGCCGATCGCACGCACGCGCTCGTGCTTGCGCGCATCGACATCGTCGCGGGCGACATCGCCGGCGCGCGCGGCGAGGCGGCCGCGGCCGACGCCGCGTGGCAGCGGGCCGAGGCGACGACGCGCCAGTTCGCCGGCGCATCGCGAGATCCGTCCTGGATCGATACGCGCATCGGCGCGCTGTTGCGCACGCGCGACGTCGCCGGTGCCGGGTCGCTGCTGGATCAGCTGGCCGCGATGGGCTATCGGCATCCGGATCTCGTGGCGATCGCGGCGACGCACGGCATCGCGTTCGAGCCCGACGCCGAAGCCTCGCGCCGGATCGCGCTCGCCGTGGCAACGCTCGCCGAGGCGCGCAGCGCAGATATCGGTCCGGACGTGAAATGAGCGGCGAACGCGCAGCGTCGCATGCGTTCGCGAAGCCCGAACAAGCGACGCAACCCATCGACGAAGGGGCGTACCCATGACCGCGAACATCAGCACGACCATCAACGTCTATCTGGATGCGAGCCACACCGTCAAGTATTCGCCCGGCAACCTGATCCAGGTGCCGGCGGACACCGTCGAGACGGTGATCTGGAAGAGCATCGCACCGTTGCAATTCAAGAGCACCGACTTCCAGGCGACGAGCATCGTGAACATCGCCGGCAACATGATCACGGTCGTGCCGGCGCCCAGCCTGACGGCGTACACCGATACCGTCACCCTGAAGATCGACAACACGGGCGGCCCGAACAACGTCGCTGCGACGATAGCGTTCGGCGTCGTCGACACGTCGAGCTCGCAGCAACCGCCCGTGGTGATCGACGGGGGCGGCTCGATCCGCAACAAGGGCACGTCGATCTGGGTCTGGGAGCTGTCGGTCGCGCTGCTCGCTGCACTGCTCGCCGGCGTGCTCGTCGGCCGCACGATCGGCGCCGCCCCCGAAATCGGTCCGATTGGAATCGCCGCCCTCGCCATCGCTGCCGGCTTCGTCGCGGGCAGCATGCTGTCGCGAATGCGGGCGAACGCGCGATAGGCGCGATGCCCGCCATGCGGCGAAGGCTATCCAGGAAGGGGACCCCATGATCGAAGGACACGGCGCCGACCGCATTCCGCTCGCGATCGGCGTCACGAGCCACCGCAACATTCCCGCTGCGGAGATCACTGCGATCCGCTCGCGCGTGCGCGACTGCCTCGCGCGGCTTGCGCGCCAGTATCCCGAGCTTCCGCTCACGGTCGTATCCGCGCTCGCGCAGGGCGGCGATCAGCTCGTCGCCGAGGAAGCGCTCGCGGCCGGCGCCCGGCTCGTCGCGGTCCTGCCGATGGATCGCGCGCAATACGCGCAGGATTTTCTCGACCCGGCCGATCACGCGCGCTTCGATGCGCTGTGCGCGCGCGCCGAGATCATCGAGCTCCCGCGCATTGCCGGCAACTCGCTCGACGATGCGGACAAGGCGCCGACCGGTGCCGAGCGCGACCGGCACTATGCGCAGGCCGGCGTCTACATCGCGAGCCATTGCCACGTGCTGCTCGCGATCTGGGACGGCAAGGCATCCCCGCGACTCGGCGGCACCGCGCAGACGGTCGAATATCACCTTTTCGGCACGCGGCCGGCGTCGGCCGAACGGCGGCGCACGCGCTCGGGCTACGCGCCGCTCAACACCGACATCGAACGGCTCTGCTATCACATCGTGTCGTCGCGCGAGGGCGCCGACGGCGCGCCGGCGGCGCCGCTGCGGGCGCTCGATACGTTCTGGCGCGTCGGCGATCGCGCGACGCCAGGCACCGAACCCATGCCCGAGCCGTTCCGCGCCGCCTTCGCGAACATGACCGAGTTCAACGCCGACTGGGACAAGTACCGCGCCGAGATCGACGCGAAGACGGCGCTCCGGTTCGCGCACACGGCGGGCACCGCGACGCCGCCGAACATGATCCACACGTTGTTCCAGGCGGCCGACTGGCTCGCGATCCACTTCCAGCGCCGCGTCTATTTCGCCATGCGCGCGATCTACACCGTCGCCGCGCTGATGGGCGTCGCGTTCATGTGCTACGCGGACTTTCCGGCGCAGGACTACATGATCTTCGTGTTCCTCGCGCTGTTCGCGTTCGGTGGCGGCATGAGCCTGCTCGCGCGGCGGCGCGGCTGGCATCGCAAGTACCTCGACTACCGCGCGCTCGCCGAAGGCCTGCGCG
>CALFNI010000610.1 GCA_937902695.1 uncultured Rhodanobacteraceae bacterium | reverse complement strand
AGCTGCAGCAGAATGTGCTGCCGCTCGGCGTGCCGGAGGAAACGCAGTGACCACGCCGCACTGGCCGCGCCCGCAATGGCGCGACAGCGGTGCGCGCGCGTTCCTGCTGTGGTTCGTGTTCGGCGACTTCGCCGACGACTTCCGCATCGACGCCGCGCGCTACCGCACGCGCGGCGCGCCGGCGGGCATCGACGTCATGCGCTACGCGCACGCTTCGTTCCGCGCGTGGGACGGCTACCCGCTCGGCGGCACGATGGGAACGCTGTTCGAAAGCGAAAAACCCGTGCTGTTCGCGCGCGCCGGCGCGACGCGCGATTGCCTGATGCTGCGCGGCGAAGTCGCCGATCCCGAAGATCTCGACGGCTTGCGCGACCTCGTCGGCACGATCACCGCGCTGGTCGACCTCGGCGGCGCGGCCGTCGTCGATCCGCAGATGCTCTCGCTGTTCGATCCCGCCGAATGGCGCACGCGCTTCTTCACGTCGGACGAGTTCGTCGCGCGCAACCACGTCGCCATCCTAGAAAGCGAGGACGACAGCGCATTCAACCGCCGCTGGATCCACACGCGCGGCATGCGCAAGTTCGCGCGCCCCGACGTCGGCATCTGGAACGTGCCGCCGGAATACGCGGGCCATGCGGGTCAGCTCGCGGACCGGTTCGTCGAGTTCCAGGCGCTCGGCGGCATCGTCGAGGATGGGCGCGAGATCGTCGTCGAAGGATTGCCGGCGAGCATGCGCATGGAGCACGCGGGATCGCTCGGCGATCCGGAGTTCAACAACGTGCATCTTGCGATCCGCTGGCCCGATTGAGCTGACATCCTCCACGCGTCGTCATTCGCGCGAATGCGGGAATCCATTTCCGTGTCGTCGCAGAGCCACATGGATTCCCGCTTTCGCGGGAATGACGACGTCATGGGTAAACCTATCGCTGACAGCGCGGACAGAAATACGTCGAGCGCTGCCCGAGCGTGAGCGCCTTGATCGGCGTCCCGCAGACCTTGCACGGCTGGCCTTCGCGCCCATAGACGAACAGTTCCTGCTCGAAGTAGCCGGGCTCGCTGTCGGGACTGATGAAATCGCGCAGCGTCGTGCCGCCGCGCTTGATCGAGTATTCGAGCACGCGCTTCACGTCGTCGGCGAGCTTCGCGTAGCGCGCGCGCGAAATCGAACCCGCCGCGCGCTTCGGGTGGATGCCCGCGTGGAACAGCGCTTCGGATGCGTAGATGTTGCCGACGCCGACGACGATCGCCTGGTCCATCAGGAACACTTTCACCGACGCCGAGCGGCCGCGCGAGCGTTCGAAAAGAGAGTCGCCGTCGAAGTCCTCGCTCAACGGCTCGGGCCCGAGCCCCGCGAGCAGCGGATGCACCTTGCCCGGCGCCTGCCAGAGCTGCGAGCCGAAGCGGCGCGGATCGGTGTAGCGCAGGACCTTGCCCGAATCGAGGCGCCAGTCGACGTGATCGTGCGCGCCGACCGGCGTCGACGCCGGCAGCACGCGCAGCGAGCCCGACATGCCGAGATGCAGCAGCGCGCTGCCCGCCTTCGTATGCACGAGCAAGTATTTCGCGCGCCGCTCGATGTCGTCGATGCGCTGGCCGGGCAGCTTCTCGCGCAGCGCGCGCGGAATCGGCCAGCGCAGGCGCGGCTGACGGATGTCGAGGCCCGTCACGGTGCGGCCGATCAGATGCGGTGAGAGGCCGCGGCGCGTCGTTTCGACTTCGGGAAGTTCAGGCATTTCGCGTGTCTTTTCCTTCTCCCGC
>CALFNI010000609.1 GCA_937902695.1 uncultured Rhodanobacteraceae bacterium | reverse complement strand
CGGCGCGATCGTCGCGGGCCTTGCGCTCGCGACGCACGCGTTCGCGGACGAAGCGGCCGCGGAGCAGCCGGCCGAGCCGCCGCCGGCTCAGGCGACCGAGCTTCCCGAGGTCAACGTCATCTCGACGACGCCGCTCGAAGGCCTCGGCCTTCCGCTCAACCAGATTCCGTCGGCCGTGCAGACCGCCGACGCCGACGCGATGGAAAAGCAGGCGACGCTCGATCTGGCCAACTATCTCAATGCCAACTTCGCCGGCGTCACGGCGAGCGAAAGCGCGACCAATCCGTTCCAGCTCGACGTCTACTACCACGGCTTCACGGCCTCGGCGCTGCTCGGCACGCCCGAAGGGCTTTCGGTCTACGTCGACGGCGTGCGCGTCAACGAAGCGTTCGGCGACACCGTCAACTGGGACCTGATCCCGCAGGCGGCGATCTCGAAGGTGACGCTGATGTCGGGCTCGAATCCGGTGTTCGGCCTCAACACGCTCGGCGGCGCGCTGATGGTGCGCACGAAAGACGGACACGACGAACCCGGCAGCGACATCGAGGCATCCGGCGGCTCGTTCGGGCGGCGCTCGCTGGAAGCCGAAACCGGCGGCACGGCGGGACGCTTCGACTACTACTTCGCCGGCAACTACTTCGACGAGGACGGCTGGCGCGACAACTCGCCGAGCACCGTGAAGCAGGCGTTCGGCAAGATCGGCTACCAGACCGACAAGACCGACATCGATCTCAGCTACACGTTCGCCGACACGAGCCTGTTCGGAAACGGCGCCGCGCCCGAGAGCATGCTCGCGTACCGCCGCGAAACGAGCTACACGCCGGATTTCACCGACAACCGCCTCGACTTCCTGAACCTCACGGCGACGCAGTATTTCAGCGACACGCTCGTGCTTTCGGGCAACGCGTTCTATCGCCATCTCAAGACCAACGCCGGCAACGGCAACGTCAACGACAACTACCTCACCGACGAATACGAAGGCGATCCGATCGACTGCACGCTGCCGCCGCCGGATCGCGCGGCGCTGACCTACTGCTCGCCGGGCCAGGACGCGAGCTCCTCGCTGCTGCAGACGACGCGCGGCTTCGGCATCCAGCTGAGCGATTCGTCCGATCTCTTCGGCGTCGCGAACCAGGGCATCGTCGGCGCCGAGTATTCCGATTCGGCCGACACGTTCGGACAGTTCTACCGCTATGGCGGCCTCGCGCCGGACCGCTCGCTCGCGTACCTGCCGAGCCCGTTCAACGATCAGAAGGTGATCTCGGTCGGCGGCTCGAACAAGATCGCGGGTCTCTATCTCACCGACACGCTCTCGCCGAGCTCGCTCGTGCACGTCACGCTGTCGCTCCGCTACAACCGCAATACCGAAACGCTCGACGGCTACAGCATCGACTCCGACGTCGCCGACGACGATTTCGACCAACCGACGGATCTCGCCGGCAGGCACACGTTCACGCGGCTCAATCCCGCCATCGGCGCCACGCTGACGCCGAGCAAGGACCTCACGTTCTACGCGAGCTACAACGAGGCGAGCCGCGCGCCCACGGTCATCGAGCTCGGGTGCGCGGATCCCGAAGCACCCTGCGGCCTGCCGAACGATTTCGCGAGTGATCCGCCGCTGAAGCAGGTCGTCGCGCGCACGGGCGAAATCGGTGCGCGCGGCGACGTTGGCGGCGCCGGGCGGCTCGTCTGGAGCGCCGACGCCTTCCGGACCGTGAACAGCGACGATCTCGAGTTCGTCGCCGCGAGCACGAACGCGGGTTTCTTCTCGAATGTCGGCGATACGCGCCGGCAAGGCATCGACCTTGCCGTCGGCGGCAAGGAGGGCGCATTCGACTGGCGCGTCGCCTACAGCTTCGTCGACGCGACCTACCAGTCGGGCTTCGAGGTCAACGGCGAGGCGAACTCGACGGCCGACGCGCACGGCAACATCGTCGTCCATGCCGGCGATCGCATTCCGCTGATCCCGCGGCACACGGGCCGCCTCATCGTCGACTACGACGTCACGCCGCGCTGGAACGTCGGCGCGCAGATGCTCGCATCGTCGGGCGCGTACCTGCACGGCAACGAGAACAACGCGAACCGTGCCGGCGACACGAACGCGCAGGGCACGACGACGCTCGGCACCGGCCGGTTGCCGGGCTACGCCGTGTTCAACCTGCAGACGACGTTCCACGCGACGAAGAACGTCGATCTCTTCGCGTGCCTCGCGAACGTGTTCGATCGCGAGTACGCGACCGCGGGCTTCCTCACGACGAACGCATTCAATCCGGACGGCTCGTTCAAGCCCGATCCGAACGACTGGACGCACGAGAATGCGATCTCGCCGGCCGCACCGCGCGCGGTCTGGGGCGGAGTGCGGCTGCGCTTCGACTGACGCGTGCATCGGCGCCGAAGCGCGCGCAAGATGCGGCCGTCGATTCGAGGGCGCGCCGATGCGCATGTCACGCTACCTGATCACCCGGCTCGTCGCGGTCAGCGCGGCGATCCTCTTCGCCGGCCTCGCGCTCGCGCTCTGGCGTGCGCAGTACGACGTGCAGCGCGAGGAGCGCGGCGCGCTCGAGATCGTGCGGCTGTTCGAGCATCTCTATGCGATCGAGAACGGACCCGCGGTCGACGTCGACGCGCACGTCGAGGCGCTGCGACGCATCAACGACGACGGGCGCCTTCGCCACATCCAGCTCGACCTGCGCGACGCGGCCGGCACGCTGCGCGTCGCGCCGCGCGACACCGAGCCCTCCGGCTGGCTCGAACGCGCGTTCGCCGCGATCGCGCCCGGCATGCGCTCGGTGCGCGTCGATCCGCCGGGGCCGTGGACGCTGCAACGCGACGACGACGCGCGTTTCGTCGCGACGCTCTCGCTGGACCCGTCGAGCGAGCAGCGCGAGGCGCTCGACAACCTCGTCGGCATGCTGCTCGTCCTTCTCGGCTACGGCGCCGCGCTGCTGCTGGCGGTGTACTGGGCGCTGCGCCGCACGCTCGCGCCGCTGCAGCCGATCCAGCAGGCGATCGGCCGCTACGAGCGCGACGATTTCGGCCATCGCCTGCCGCCGCTGCCGTTCGCCGAGATGGATCGCATCGGCGGCGCGCTGAACCACCTCGCCGCGACGCTGTCGGGCGCGCAGGAAACGCGGCGCGCGCTGAGCCTCAAGCTCGTCTCGTCGCAGGAAGAGGAGCGGGCGCGCATCGCGCGCGAGCTGCACGACGAGCTCGGCCAGACGCTGACGGCGATGCGCGCCGACGTCGCCTGGCTCTCGCACCGGACGCGCGCGGACGCGGCGCTTGGCGACGTCGTCACGGGGCTCGCCGGGCACTGCGAGGCGTTCCACCTGCAGGTGCGCGACATGCTGCGCCGGCTGCGCCCGCAGGGCGGTGCAATGCCCGAAGGCGTGCCGCTGAAGAAACTTCTCGCCGACCTGGTGCAGAGCTGGCACGACCGGCCCGGCCGCCGGGCGGAATATTCGCTGCGCTACGCGCTCGACGATCGCGCGGTGTCCGGCGATCTCGCGCTCGCGTTGTACCGGCTGACGCAGGAAGCGCTGACCAATGCCGCGCGGCATGCCGATGCGTCGCGTGTCGCCGTGCGGCTCGATGCCGCCGCCGACGGCGCGATCGAGTGGTGCGTCGAGGACGACGGCATCGGGCTCGATTCGGCCGAGGCCGCGCATCGCGGGCACGGGCTCGCGGGCATGCGCGAGCGTGTCTGGGCGCACGGCGGCGAAATCGAAATGGGCCCGCTGGCGAGCAGTCGCGCCGAGCGCGCGGGCCTGCGCATCCGCGCGCGGTTTCGCGCGCCGGAGACCGCGCACGCGTGAGCCGCGTCAGTTCGCGCCCGCAGGCGCCAGGAGGCCGTGCGTTTCGGCGTAGCGATACATCTCGAGCGACGAGCCGAGGCCGGTCTTCTGGCGGATCGAGGTCTGGTAGTTCGCGATCGTCTTCGCGCTGAGCCAGCGCGTCGCGGCGATCCGCTCGATCGTGTCGCCGCGCGCGAGCATCAGGAAGATCTCGAACTCGCGCGGCGACAGCGAGCGATGCGGAGGCGACGAATCGCGATCGGAGCGGCCGATCGCGCGCGCGACTTGCGGCGTGACCGGCCGATCTCCCGCGACGACGGCGTGCACGGCGGCAACGAGCGAGTCGGGTGCGCTGCTCTTCGTGACGTAGCCGGCGGCGCCGGCGCGCAGCGCTTCGGCCGCGAGGTCGGCGCTCTCGTGCATCGTGAAGTCGAGCACGCGCAGCGCG
>CALFNI010000608.1 GCA_937902695.1 uncultured Rhodanobacteraceae bacterium | reverse complement strand
CACTGCGCGCATCCGCTGATGCAGTTCTACGGCGTGCCGGCGACCTGCCGCGCGTCGTTCGCGTTCTACAATACGCGCGAGGAAGTCGACCGCTTCATCGACGCCATCGCGCGGGTCAGAAAACTGCTCGCCTGACCGCATCGATGCCCGAACAGGCCCTGTACAAAGAGCTCGTGCTCGATCATTACAAGCATCCGCGCAACCGCGGCGCGCTCGACGGCTGCACGCATGCGGCGGACGGCGTCAATCCGCTGTGCGGCGATTCGCTGCGCGTGGAGCTCATCTGCGCGGACGATCGCATCGAAGCGATGCGGTTCTCGGGCGAGGCCTGCGCGATCACGACGGCGACCGCGTCGATGCTGAGCGAGCTCGTCGCGGGATTCGATGCGGCCGGCGTCGCCGCGCTGAACGCGCCGTTCGATCGGCTGCTGCGCGGCGAAGCCGACGCGGACGCCGCGCTCGGCCCGCTCAATGCGCTGGCGGAATTGCGCCGCCACCCGCTGCGCCGAAAGTGCGCCGAGTTGCCGTGGGCGACCTTGCGTGCCGCGCTCGAAGGAACGGCCCGCGTCAGCACGGAGCGCGCGTGAGCTCTATCGTCGAACGACCTGCGACCGGCCGTCGCTGATCGCCGGCCGAGGGCGCGCGCATCGTGGCGCCCGTCGAGTCGGCCTATCGCGGCGATGCCAGCCGCAAGGGCTGGACCACCGAGGCCGACCTGCTCGACGGCCAGCGCACCGATCCGGCCGGGGTCGCCGAGCTCGTCGCGAGGCCGGGCTCGATCATGCTGCTCGCCGAGCGCGACGGCATGCTGATCGCGTGCGCGAACCTCGAAAAGCGCGGGCATGCCGGCTACTTCGGCATGTTCTGCGTGCGGCCGGATCTGCAGGGCGGCGGCATCGGCCGCGCGATGCTCGCCGAAGCCGAGCGCATCGCGCGCGACGACTGGCGCTGCCGCGAGATGCAGATGACGGTGATTTCGGTGCGCGACGAGCTGATCGCATGGTACGAGCGGCGCGGATACGCGCGCACCGGCATCCATTCGCCGTTTCCGTACGGCGACGCGCGGTTCGGCATTCCCAGGCGCGACGATCTCCGCTTCGAGCTGCTGGTCAAGCCGCTGACGCACGGAGTCGATCGTGGGTGACTGGATCCGCGTCGGCCCGACGGCCGACCTCCTGCCCGGCGAATACCGCGTCGTCTATGACGGCGACACGCCGATCGCCGTATTCAACATCGACGGCGATCTCTACGCGATCGAGGACATCTGCACGCACGACGGCGGCGAGCTGACCGGCGGCGTCATCGAGGGCCGGCAGATCGAGTGTCCGCGGCATGGCGCGCGCTTCGACATCGTCACCGGCGAGGCGCTGACGCCGCCGGCCTACGAGCCGACGGCGACGTTTCCGGTGAAGGTCGAGGACGGCGTCGTCTACACGCGTGACGATCGGTGGGATTGAAGCCGCCCGCGTCGTCATTCCGCGCACGCGGGAATCCATCGAGCTTTTGGTTTGCGCGGTGCCAAAGTGGATTCCCGCCTGCGCGGGAATCACGGCGAAGCACCCGAGGCGCTACGCCGGCTGATCGAGCGCCGGAAACCGCAGCGTCACGCGCAAGCCCCTGCCGTCGTGCCCATGCGCAAACACGAGCGCCGCGCGATGCCGCTCGGCGATGCGCCGGACGATCGCAAGGCCGAGGCCGGATCCTTCGCGTGTCGTGCCGGGCGCGCGGAAAAACCGCTCGCCGAGCCGCGGCCACCATTCCTCGCCGACGCCGGGACCGTCGTCCTCGACCGACAGCGACACGGTGCGAAGCTCGCGCGCGACTTCGACGGTGACGCTGCCTTCCGCGCCGACATAGTTCAGCGCGTTGTCGACGAGATTGACCAGCGCCTCGCGCAGCATGACGCTGTCGCCGACGACCAGCGCATCGGCGTTCGGCCCGGCGTAGCCAAGATCGATGTTGGCGAGGAGCGCGCGCGGCACGCTCTCGCCGACATGCTCGCGCGCGAGCCGCGCGAGATCGACCGGCGCGAGCGGCGGATCGTCGACGTTCGATTGCGTGCGTGCGAGCGCGAGCAGCTGGCCGGCCGCGCGGCCGGCGCCGGCGGAGAGGCGTTCGACGTGGATCAGCGCTTCGCGGACGCTGTCGGGGCTCGGATCGGCGAGCGCGCGCTCGGCCTGCAGGCGCAAGCCCGCGAGCGGCGTGCGGAGCTGGTGCGCGGCGTCGGCGATGAACCGATCCTGCAATTCGAGCAGGCCGCGAAGGCGCGCGAACAGGAGATCCACGGTGTGCGAGAGCGGCCGGATCTCGAGCGGCACGATGCTCTGGTCGAGCGGAGACAGATCTCGCGTGCGGCGGCTTGCGAGATGCTGCGTCAGCGGATCGAACAGGTGCAGGCCGCGCCGCACGCCGAACCAGACGAGGATCAGCACCAGCGTGATCAGGCCGAGCACGATCGGCAGCACGCCGACCAGGATCTCGCGCGCGAGCGCGTGGCGCTCGCGCAGCGTCTGCGCGACCGAGATCACGATGAGATCGTCCGGCTCGTCGCCGGCGACCGCGACCGAGGCCATGCGCAGGCTCCGTTCGCCCATCGTGATCGAGTGGACGCGCGGTTTCGCGCCGGGCTCGGGCAGCGGATCGGGCAGCGGTAGCTCGAGGTTCGATGCGAGCGTGCCGTGTCGCATGCTGTGCACCGTAAAGTAGTTCGGATCTTCCGAATCGACTTCGAACAGGATCCGCGCCTGCGGATTCATCGACTGATAGCGCGCCTCGCTCTGCATCATGCGCTCGAGCGCCCGCACGAGATCGGTGAGCGCGCGGTCGTAGGTCGTGTTCGCGTGATGCAGCGCGAGGAGGTAGACAAGCGCGCCGGGCGCCAGCCACGGGAGCACCGTCGGGGGCGGGAGAAACG
>CALFNI010000607.1 GCA_937902695.1 uncultured Rhodanobacteraceae bacterium | reverse complement strand
CGCTGACGGTCGCCGGCTTCTCGAGCCGCGGTCCGACCGCCGACGGCCGCACGAAGCCCGACATCGCCGCGCCCGGCAGCAACACGGTCTCCGCGCGCGGCTCGACGAACGTCAACACGACCCCGCAGGCCCCGCTGACCGCGACGCTGTCCGGCACGTCGATGGCGGCGCCGACCGTCACCGGCAACGCGGTGCTCGCGCGACAGTATTTCGCCGACGGCTGGTATCCGCGCGGCGAGGCGAACGCAGCGGACGCCTACAACGCGAGCGGCGACGTCATGAAGGCCGTGCTCCTCAACGGCACGAACCCGATGACGAGCTGGCCGAACAACAATTCCGGCTGGGGCCGCGAGTGGCTCGACGGCAGCCTCTGGTTCAAGAACACGATGCCGAACGGCGACGACAGCCGCCGCATGCGCCTGTTCGAGCGCACCAACGCGGCCGGCCTCGAGACCGGCGACGTCAACGAGTACACGATCGCGAACGTCGCCGCCGGCATCGAGTTCCGCGCGACGCTGACCTGGTTCGATCCCGCCGCCGCGCTCGGCGCCGCGTCGACGCTGATCAACGATCTCGATCTCGAAGTCGTCGATCCGAACGCCGCGACGTACCTCGGCAATCACTTCTCGGCCGGCGTCTCGACCACCGGCGGCACGGCCGACGACACGAACACGGTCGAGATGGTGCGCTTCACCGCGCCGGTCGCCGGCAGCTACACGATCCGCGTCAAGGGCACGAACGTGCCGGGCGACGGCAGCGACCAGTCGGACCGGCAGGGCTACGCGCTCGCGGTATCCGGCGCGTTCGGCATGCCCGATCCGACGCCGTTCCCCGCGCCGACCGGCGTCAGCGTCGCCGGCAACGGCACGGCCGGGATCGCGATCGGATTCACGGCCGCCGCCGGCGCCGAGGACTTCCAGCTCTATCGCGCGGACGGCGCGTGCGCGAGCGCGAACGCGGGCGACTTCCGCCTCGTCGGCGCGGCGGACGCATCCCCGATAGACGACGACCGCACGCAAGGCGGCTTCAGCTACGCCTACAAGGTGCGCGGCGTGCAGAACGACGTGGAAGGCGACGTGTCGGGTTGCGTCGACGTCGTCTCGCAGGACGACTGCACGCTCGCGCCGATCTTCGATCGCGTGTCGCTGACGGCCGACGCGTTCAACGCGACGTGCAGCGTCGACCTCAGCTGGAGGCCAGCGACGGCCAACTGCCCGGCCGCAACGGACGTGACGTACACGGTGCAGCGCGATACCGATCCGTACTTCGGCAATCCGCAGACGCTGGCCAGCAATCTCGCCACCGCGAGCTACAGCGATACCGGCGTCACCGACGGCACGCCGTACTACTACCAGGTCGTCGCGACGGACAGCCTCGGCAATGCCGCGCCGCCCTCGAAGATCCTCAACACGACGCCGGCCGGCTCCGATGGTCCGGATCCGGCGACGTTCTTCGACGACGTCGACACGCACACGTACCTCTCGCTCGAGGCACCGTGGCGCATCACGAACACCGACGCCGCGGCCGGCGAGTTCAGCTACCACAGCGCCGGCGACGGCCAGAACTATCCGGATCTGACCTGCGCCAGCATCACGATGCCCGAGCTCACGATGCCCGCCGATGCGACGCTGAGCTTCCAGGCGCGCTACGACCTCGAGTTCGAGTGGGACGGCGTCGTGCAGGAGATCTCGACCGACGGCGGCGCGAACTGGGCCGACCTTCCGCCCGACGGCGGCTATCCGAGCTCGTTCGCGCAGACCGGCGACCCGCCGGGCAACGCGTGCGGCTACGCCGCGTCCCACGGCGCGTTCAACGGCGTCACCACGGCGAGCTCGAATGCCGATCCCGGCAACGGCACCGCGACGGCGATCTTCAAGCCGTTCACGACGAGCCTCGCTGCGTACGCCGGGCAGTCCGTCGTCATCCGCTGGCGCTTCTCGTCGGATCCCGCGGCGAACTTCCTCGGCTTCCTGCTCGACGGCGTCCACATCAGCGGGGCGACGACGGACCAGATCTTCGCCGACGGCTTCGACGGCGGCCCGATGATCGACCTCGGCACGGGCACCGACGGCGGCAACTACATGTGCAACTGATGCAGGTGCCGGCAACCGCGACGAGCGGTTAAGCTTCAACGCACCGGCGCGGACCTCCGCGCCGGTGTCGTTTTGGAGACTGGGTTTTGTTCGGAGCCGGCAAGCCGACACCGCGCCGATCGTTCGCTCGGCGCTTGCTGCGCTGGATCGCGTCTGCGATCGGCGCGTGGCTCGTGCTCACCGTTTGCGCGGTGGCGGCCATGCGCTTCGTGCATCCGGTCACGAGCGCGTTCATGCTCGAGCGGCGCATCGCGGCATTCGCGCACGGCGAGCGCGGATTCGCACTGAGCTATCGCTGGACGCCGTGGGATCGGGTGTCCAAGCAGCTGCCGATCGCGCTCGTCGCGGCCGAGGACCAGAAATTCCCGTTCCATCACGGCTTCGACGTCGAGGCGATCCAGGATGCGATCGCCGATGCCGAGGACGGCGATCGTCTGCGCGGCGCGAGCACGATCAGCCAGCAGGTCGCCAAGAATCTCTTCCTCTGGAACGGACGGAGCTTCGTGCGCAAGGGGCTCGAAGCGTATTTCACGGTGCTGATCGAGGCGATGTGGCCGAAGCGGCGCATCCTCGAGGTCTATCTCAATATCGCCGAGTTCGGCGACGGGGTTTATGGCGCGGCTGCCGCGAGCGAGCGGTTCTTTCGCAAGGCGCCGGCGCAGCTCGGGGCGCGTGAATCGGCACTGCTTGCGGCGGTGTTGCCGAATCCGCGGCGCTATCGCGTGAATCCGCCTTCGGCGCGTGTGGCGCAGCGCGCGGAGTGGATCGAGAGGCAGGCGGCGCAGTTGGGTGGGCCGGGGTATTTGCCTAAATAGTCTTGTTTCTGTTTGTGCGGCGTTTCGATAACCGACTCACGTCCGTGTGCGTTTCGTCGACCATCCATGGTCGCCGGTCACTTTCTCTTGCTCGTGCAAGAGAAAGTAACCAAAGAGAACACGCCCTCGGATCCGCGCCG
This sequence comes from uncultured Rhodanobacteraceae bacterium, assembly GCA_937902695.1. Taxonomy (GTDB): domain Bacteria; phylum Pseudomonadota; class Gammaproteobacteria; order Xanthomonadales; family Rhodanobacteraceae; genus Dokdonella_A. Next base: position 5,299 of record CALFNI010000607.1, on the reverse strand, counting down.
CTCGCCGAGCGAGCGGTTCGCTACGGGCGGACGGGTTTCGCCCACAGGCCATCCATGGCCTGTTGTCGAAATCGGCGCGATCCCTCGCGCCGCCCGCGTGCGGTGCACGCGGCTTTTCCGTCCACCCTTCGCCGCGGCTCAGAGGGAACCCGAAAGCAAAAGCGGAAGCACCGCATATATGCGACATCGCATATATACGACAGTCCGCTTCTGCGGCAGGGACTGCCGCGCTCTGCTCTTCCCGGGCCCCTCTCGGCCGCGGCGAGCAGGTGGAGGAAACAGCCCGAAGGGGCACGCGCAGGATGCGCGTGCGTCCGATCTCGGCACACGGATGTGCCGTGAGCGGAGCCCGGAGCCTGCTCGCGTAGTTTGCCGGCATGGATGCCGGCAAACCGCGGCCGCGAGGGTGCCCTTTTCTTTGGCTACGTTCTTTTGGGCAAGCAAAAGAAAGTAGCCGGCGACCATGGATGGTCGACGAACCACACACGGACGTGAGTCGGTCTTCGCGAAAACACCTCCCGAACCAAACACGCCCAATGCGCTAGCATCCCCGCCCGACAGCGCAACCCAAGCGAAGACATGCAAACGCTCACCGTCGTAGTCCCCGCCTACAACGAAAGCGAAGGCCTCCGCGATTTCCACGCGCGCCTCGCGAAGGTGCTCGACGGCCTCGATCTCGCATCCGACGTCCTCTACGTCGACGACGGCAGCCGCGACGACACCTACGCGGTCATGTGCGCGTTGCGCGAGCAGGATCCGCGCGTCTCGACGCTCAAGCTCGCACGCAACTTCGGCAAGGAGCTCGCGCTCACCGCGGGCCTCGATCACGTAACCGCCGACGCCGCGATCGTCATCGACGCCGATCTGCAGGATCCGCCCGAGCTGATCCCGGCCTTCGTGCAGCACTGGCGCGAAGGCTACGACGTCGTCTACGGCACGCGCGCGTCGCGCGCCGGCGAGACGCGTTTCAAGAAGGCGACCGCGTCGGCGTTCTACCGCGTCATGGAGAAGCTCTCGCAGACGCCGATCCCGCGCGACACCGGCGATTTCCGCCTGCTGTCGCGCCGCGCCCTCGATGCGCTGAAGCAGGTGCGCGAGCGCCAGCGCTTCATGAAAGGTCTTTTCACCTGGGTCGGCTACCGGCAGCTCCCGGTCGTCTATCACCGCGATCCGCGCCACGCCGGCGAGACGAAATGGAACTACTGGCGGCTCTGGAACTTCGCCATCGACGGCATCACGTCGTTCTCGGGGGCGCCGCTGAAGCTCGCGACGTACATAGGCCTCGCGACGGCCGCGCTCGCGTTCGTGTTCGGGCTCTGGGTGCTCGGCAAGGCGCTCGTCTTCGGCGATCCGGTCCGCGGCTATCCGTCGCTGATGGTCGTCGTGCTGCTGCTCGGCGGCGTCCAGCTCGTCGCGCTCGGCGTCATCGGCGAATATCTCGGCCGTCTTTACGTCGAATCCAAGCAGCGCCCGCTCTATCTCGTAGACGAGTATCATCCGCCGCACGGCGGAGGCTGACGCCGCGCGGCAACCCACCTTCCGAGGGAGATCAATGAGCAAGCGTATCGCGTGGCTGGCAGCGGCCGGCTTGTCTGTGATGGCCGCGGCCATGGGACTCTGGAGCTACAACGAAGCGAACAAGCCGATGTTCCTTCGCGGCGAGAACGAGGCACAGGAACAGGGAAGGCCGCCGGTCGACGGCGACTACTGGGCGATCCGCGTCGGCTACGGCGGCGATCCGCACAACCTGCGCTTCGAGCCGCGCTGGCTCCTCCACTCGAAGGAGCAGGACGCGCGCATCGCTTCGGGCGTGCCCGCCGGCATGAAGGATTACCGCAAGCCCGCAGGCTCGCCGCTCTCGCTCGACCCCAACGCATTCACGCTGCTCGGCCCGCAGCCGCTCGCCGGCGAAGGCTTCGGCGCAGGCAACAATGCAGGCCGCACGAACGTCGTGCTCGGCGATCCCGACGATCCGACGATCGCATACCTTGGCTCCGACGGCGGCGGCGTCTGGAAGACGACGAACTGCTGCAGCGCCGGCACGACCTGGCAGATCAAGACCGACTTCCCCGAGATCGCCAGCATGGCGATCGGCGATCTCACGGTCGATCCCGGCAACCACAACGTGCTCTACGCGGGCACGGGCGATCTTCGCTACGGCTCGTTCTCGTTCGGCTCCGCGGGCGTCCTCAAGAGCACGGACAAGGGCGAAACCTGGGTCGTGCTCGGCGAGGACGTGTTCAATCCGTTCTACGGCCCGTCGGCGAACGGCTTCCCGCAGTACCAGGCGATCAGCAAGGTCGTCGTCGATCCGAACGACTCGGACAACGTCGTCGTCGGCACCAAGACCGGCGTCTACTTCTCGTTCGACGCCGGCACGAACTGGACCGGTCCCTGCTACACGAACCCGTTCACGACCTCGCCCGGCAACCAGCGCCAGGACATCACCGGCGTGCTCGCGGTCAACAACGGCGGCACGACGACGGTCTACGCGGCCGTCGGCACGCGCGGCTACGGCACGCCCGTCCAGCCCGATCTCTCGAACAACGGCGCGAACGGCGTCTATCGCGCGACGATGCCCTCGGGCGCGTGCCCGGCCGTCGCCGACTGGACGCTCCTCAACGACCACTGGCCGGCCGTGACCGGCGCCGGCAATCCGCAGACGACGATCGGCCGCATCGAGCTCGCCGCCGCGCCGACCGACAGCCAGACGATCTACGCGCTGGCGTCCGACGCGAACGGCAGCACGAAGACCGTGCAGGGCGTCTACAAGTCCACCGACGGCGGTACGACCTGGACGCAGACCGGCACGCCGTCGAGCTTCTCGGGCTGCGGCGGCGCCGGCTCGCAGATGTGGTACGACTCCGGCATCACCGTCTCGCCGACCGATCCGAACACGATCTTCGCGAGCACGGTCGACCTGTACCGCTCGACGAACGGCGGCGCCGCGTTCACGAACCTCACCAACGCTTACTGCGGCGGCCCGGTGCATCCGGACAACCACGCGCGCGCGTTCGTCGGCGGCGATCCGAACAAGATCATCAACGGCAACGACGGCGGCGTGTATTTCAACTCGACGGCGATGTCGAGCCCGACCTGGGTCGCGATGAACGACAGCCTGTCGACGATCGAGATCTACCACGGCGACATCACGGCCAACTTCGCCAATGCGTCGAACCCCGGCGCGACCGGCGGCTTCCAGGACAACGGCAGCGCGTCGGTGCAGTTCGCCGGCTCGCCGGGTGCGAGCGAGTGGCAGGCGACGAACGGCGGCGACGGCATCGTCTCGCGCATCGAGCCCGTCCTCGGCCAGTGGTGGTACACGTCGATCTACTATGCGTCCATCTACGTCTCGACCACGGGCCCGTTCGGCAACCAGCAGAACATCTCGCCGAATGTCGGCAGCGATCGGGCGAGCTTCCTGACGCCGTTCGACCTCTTCCGCAACGGCGTGCTCGACGGACCCGACGGCGCGTGCACGTCGGCGGCCGGCTGCAAGCACATCATCCTCGGCACGCAGCGCGTCTGGGAATCGACGCAGGGCGGACGCCCGGCGAGCACGTGGAGCGCGAAGACGGGCGACCTGACCAAGAACAACCTCGTCCTCGGCGGCGACAACCGCTCGTACATCAACCAGATCCACTACTCGGTCAACGATCCGACCATCGCGATGGTCGCCACCAACGACGGCAACGTGCAGTACGTCTTCGGGCTCGGCGCCTCGGGCGCGGCGACCGCGGTCAACGTGACCGACAACAACACCGTGCTGCCGAACCGGCCGATGCAGGACGTCGCAACCGATGCGACGAACCCGCTGATCGGCTACGCGGCCGTCGGCGGCTTCGACGAGAACACGCCGGCGACGCCCGGCCACGTGCTGCAGGTGACCTGCACGGCCCAATGCGCGAGCTTCACCTGGGTCGACAAGAGCGGCAACCTTCCGGACATCCCGGCCAACGCGATCATCGCGAACCCGAACATGCCGGGCCAGATGTTCGTCGGCACCGACTGGGGCCTCTACTACACGGACAACATCAACGCCGATCCGCCGACCTGGCAGCGTTTCGAAGGCCTGCCGCACGTGATGATCTGGAGCCTTTCGATCGACCGCGGCTTCACGACGCTCGCGGCGTTCACGCGCTCGCGCGGCGCATGGGCGTGGCCGCTGCCGCAGCCGGCCGGGGGCAACGCCGATCTTGGCGTTTCCATCGTCGCGCAACCGTCGGTCGAGCCGAATTACCGCGCCGGCTATTCGGTCACCGTGACCAATGGCGGGCCGGACAGCGCGTCCAACGTGGTGCTCGACAGTGCGCTCCCGCCCGGGTTCACATCAAAGGGCAACTCTGGCGATTGCACGACCGATTTCCCCTGCACGTTCCCCTCGATCGCGGCAGGCGACAGCGTGACCGTCGATGTCTCCTACTGCGTCCCGAGCGACGCCACGGACTTCGCCGTTGGCGCGACAGCCACATCCGATACGCCCGATTCGAATCCCGCCAACGACTCGGCCACGGTGGACGTATCGATATTGGCTGCACTCTTCGGGTCGGGCTTCGACTGCCCGTAGGCTGAATCACGTGCCGGCATCCTCCGCGATGCCGGCACGGCTGCCGCGCGCTGCGTGCTCCGTCGGCGTTCGCGCGCTAATATGGCCACGAGCGGCTCATGCCGCGCCCCGCAACGGAGGTGCGCATGCTCGAGGTCAGGCAACTCCTCGCCGATAAAGGCCATCGCATTTTCGCGATCGGACCCGACGAACCCGTGCTCGCCGCGGTGCGCCTCATGGCGGACCACTACATCGGCGCGCTGCTCGTGATGCGCGGCGACGAGCTCGTCGGCATCGTCTCCGAGCGCGACTACGCGCGAAAGATCATCCTCCAGAACCGCGCCTCCGCGGACACGCCCGTGCGCGAGATCATGAGCTCGCCGGTGGTGACCGTGCAGCCCGGCGACAGCACCGACACCTGCATGCGCATCTGCACCGAGCGGCGTGTCAGGCATCTGCCGGTCGTCGAAGGCGGCAAGGTCGTCGGCGTGCTGTCGATCGGCGATCTCGTGAAGTCGGTGATCAACGAGCAGTCGCAGCAGATCGAGCATCTGCAACGCTACATCGCGGGCTGAAGCTCGTCTCTTTTCCCCTCTCCCGCGTGCGGGAGAGGGCTGGGGTGAGGGCACGCGTGTGAAGCGCTGCGTGCGCTCGCCCTCACCCTACCCTCTCCCGCAAGCGGGAGAGGGGAAAGCGTCAGCCTTCGGCGTCGGGCTGATTCTCGGGCCGCGCGCGCTCGAACGCATCGAGCCC